>JAQSXD010000108.1 GCA_029266295.1 Bacillota bacterium
TGCCGGATTATTACAAAAAATCTAAGGAAGCTGTAAAACTGCAAACTGCTTTTGGAACATGGACAGATTCACTTTTTACTGCGAAAACTGAATTGCTTCGGCAAATGAACGTGTCAACAGCAACTTGGGGATTAAGTACATGGGAGAAGGCACTTGGCCTTGAAACACATGCATCTAAGCCATATTCTTATCGTCGAGAAAGAGTCATGAGCAAACTGCGGGGAGCCGGGACAACTACTGCAGAAATGATACAGAATGTGGCAGAGAGCTTTTCCAATGGCGAGGTTGCTATTATTGAATATAATCATGAGAATCGGTTTGAAGTCAAATTCACCGGGACTTTTGGGCTGCCTCCCAATATGGCGGATCTGACCAAGGCCATTGAGGAGATCAAACCGGCGCACCTGGCTTATTCATACGTATTCATATTTAATACGAATGAGGCTCTCCGTGCTTATTCACATGCAGCATTGTCTTCCTATACACACGGCCAATTAAAAAATGAGGTGAGAATATAATGGCAACAACAACTGAGAATTATGGACTTAAAAAGCCGCTGACGACAGATTACTATGATGTTGAAGTTCAGAATGAGAATATGGACCGTATTGATCAAGCACTAAAAGGAAATATGGATCGCGTTGAAGGTGAGTCTTTAGTAAGAGATGCGGCAGACACTGCACTTGGAAACTTAATCAGCAATGAAGCAGCAGCAAGGTCCGCAGCCGATTCTGCGCTGTTGGCCGTGGCCACAACATCCGCAAATGGCCTTATGTCAGCTGCAGATAAGGCCAAGCTGAATGGGATAGCAACTGGGGCGAATAATTACATCCATCCTACTACCGCTGGCAATAAACATATTCCTGCCGGTGGATCAACCGACCAAATTTTAGGTTACTCTGCCGATGGTATTGCTACATGGATTCCACAGTTGGCAGCAAAAGTGCTATTATCTGCATCTACGGGTAATTTATTTGGGGCTACTACAGTCGACGCCGCGTTAGCGTTGGCTCCCCCAAAGAAAAATATAGTTGTTATCACAACATCAGGTACCTGGATTCCACCAAGAGCAAATATGCTGATAGATATTTTTATGATATCTGGTGGAGGTGGAGGCGGAGGCGATACTGGAGTAGGAGGAGGCGGAGGCTATGCAAAACATATTAAGGATTATCGAATTACATCAACTGCACCGATACCCTTAACTATTGGTGCGGGCGGAGCAGCTGGAGCTAGTAATGGTAACGGCGGCAATGGAGGCGTTACCATGTTTGGGACGCTTTCCACGCTTAGCGGGGGTGAAGGAGGGTACTGGCGTGCTCCTTCATATCCATACGGTGGCAATGGAGGTGCGGCTGGAGGCATTGGTGGGATGTCATCCGGCAACTCTGGCGCTAATGGCGCAAGTGGGTTGGGTGGTAATTCGCAAGTGATATATAGGGCTGCTGGCGGCGGTGGAACAAACGCTAACCTTCAGGGCGGAATTGGGATCTATGATGGTACAACAGGCGGGTATTGTCTCCTTAACGGTATCTTGTATGGAGGAGGAGGAGGCGGCGGTGCCACAAGCACCGGAAGTGCTGGCCTTGGAGGAGAAGGAGGCGGTGGAAATGGGGGCACCACAGGTGTTAACGGACAAAATGCCACTCAAAGAGGGGCAGGAGGAGGCGGCGGTGGAAGTGGAGCAGCAGGTGGTGTCGGAATGCCTGGAATAATTGTAATCGCATATTAACGGAGGTAATTAAAATGGAAGTATTTAACCGAGAATGGGCCGTTATTAAGAGATCCGTATGTGTAAATATAGCCTATTTTGAGTCAGAAAATAGCTTATCTGATTTTATAAAGGTAATGGAAGACCCCAGTCTGTGTGATCGGCTCGTGCCCAAGGAAGAAGGGTATTCCATAGGTGATAACTACGTAGATGGTAGCTGGAGTAAGCCCAAATCATATCTCACTTCGCCCACCGAGCTTCGCAAACAGGCTTACCAGACCCTGCTTACAAAGAACGACGACACCGACCTAATACTGTGGGATGGTAAGGCAATCACGGTAGACCAAGCCAACAAAATCTACATTGAGTATGGTGCTGAAGGCAATTTCAAAGCTGCGGAAATCCGCGCGATGATCGTAGTTGCCAAAACGTATATTAGGGAGCTATATCCAGATTGTTAGCTCTGATAAACCTTAAAAAAAATGACGTGGAGGGTGAAACAAACACATGCTCAACGAAATAAAACAGTCCATTACGGACAAGCTTACAGCCTTATTCCCACCAGAAGAAGGCTATGCTCTCTTTGACGAAACAGTTCCAGAGGGCAGCGGCAGCGAGAAACCATATTTCTTACTCTTGCTGACGAAGCAAACCTACAGCAAGAAACTAAAAGACACATACCAAAGTACACTATCTTTTGATCTAGGATATCACAGCAATCTAGATATCGCAGAAAATAAAAAAGACCTGATGAGGGTGCAGGAAATCCTCATCAGGTCTTTTGATTCGGCGGGAACATACCGGATCAGGAACAAAAGTGCTCAGATAACAGAGCAAGTATTGCATGTAACCTTTGATATCAGCTATTCAGAAATGAAAGTTGAGGAAGCTGTATCTATGCAGCAAATAGAAGCTACAACTAATATTTAAAAAGGAGGGTCATCATGGGAGGATCATGGACCAGTCAAAACAAAATTTTACCGGGTGCGTACATAAACTTTCTCACCAATACGGCATTGTCGATCACGCCCGGTGAGAGGGGAATTGTCGTACTGCTTCAGGAGATGTCTGTCGGTGCTGCAGGTGAAATGTATTCTGTAACAGCAACGGATGCAAGCGGTTATCCAAGCGGAGCCACTGACGCGGATAAGATTTTGGTCAATCAGGCTCTGAAGGGAGCAAAAACGGTTATCGTATATAACCTTGGTTCAGCTCATGATTCCAGCGCACTTACCAGTGCTTTGGATTCATTAAAAACAGTTGACTTTAATACTCTTTGCTACCCTTTTGCCGCAGCAACCCACGCTGCCAGCCAAGCGGCCATTAAGACTTGGATCACAGCCATGAGAGATACAGAGGGTCGTAAGATTCAGTCTGTTCTGGCCGATTACTCAGGCGATTCTGAAGCAGTCATCAATGTGACTCAGGGCGTGAAATTATCAGACGGCACAACACTTACCAGTGCTCAGACAACAGCATGGGTAGCGGGTATTACTGCCGGAGCAACAATTTATCAGTCCAATACAGGAAAAAAGTATACAGATGCCATTGATGTCGTTCCCAGACTGACAAAAAGTGAAATGGAAGCAGCAGTGCCAGCCGGCAAGTTTATCTTCAAGGTAGACACCGCTCAGAATGTCACCGCCGTTTATGACATCAATTCGCTGGTTTCCTTTACGGCGGACAAAGGTGAAATGTTCAGGAAAAACAGAGTGATGAGAACAATTGACGGTATCAACAATGACATCGTGGATATTTTCGAGGCAAACTACGTTGGCAAAACCAATAATAACGCGGACGGAAGAGCTCTGCTGCGGGCAACATTAGTCCAGTATTTTACTGAGCTTCAGAACCTGTCTGCAATTCAGAATTTCACAGAGGATGACGTAACAGTTTCCGCCGGTATCGACTCTGATGCAGTGGTCATTGAGAGCTATGTTCAGCCGGTAGACAGCGTGGAGAAAATCTATATCACTGTGAACTTGGCTTAATAGGAGGATAAAATCATGTCAGATAATTATACAAGAATCGCGGATACCATATCCTCTCATGAGGGGAAGGCCTATATTACCATCAACGGATCAAATCGGGAACTGTTTGAGGTCTCCACATTAAAAGCACAGCTGGGATTGACCGTATCTTCAAAAAGAATGCTGGGCAGCAGAATGACGCAGCACAAGGTGACTGGGGCAGAAGGAACAGGAAGCCTCACCATGTATTTTATGAACAGTGAAGTGCTGAAGCAGGCATTGGCTTACCTTAAGGAAGGCAACTATAACGGAATTACACTGCAGGTATATAACGAGGACGCACAGTCCACCGTTGGAAGGCAGGAAGTCGTTCTGACAAATGTCATTTTCGCATCCATTCCGGTGGCTGTGCTTGATGACAGTTCCGATGATCCCATCACTTTTGACACCGACTTTACCTACGACGGAATTAACGTTCTGGAAAGCTTTACGCTTCCGGAAAACTACAGATAAGTGGAGGAGCCTTGTGCTCCTCTCTTCTTTAAACAATTGTTAGGAGAAAACAAAATGAGTTCTATAAAAGCATTTTTAAACCCCGTTCAGATCGGGAATCGTGAGGTAATCGTTTCGGAAAGGTTTTTGGGAGAAGACGGGAAACCGATCCCCTTTATTATAAAGCCTATCACGCAAAAGGAAAATGAGCAGCTGATCAAGAAGTTTACAAAGGTTGACAAGAAGGGCGTCGAGACCTTTAATAGAACGGAATATGTTCAGGCGTTGACTGCCAGCGCTGTTGTCGAACCGAATCTTTCGGATGCAAAGCTGCAGGATAAGTATGGACTTGGTGAAACTGAGACATTGAAAAACATGCTGCTCATCGGAGAATTTGCAAACCTGGCTCAGGCAGTTCAGGAACTCAGCGGCCTTGATAAAGATATCAACAAGGATATTGATGAAGTAAAAAACGAATAAGGGAGGGTGATGCCGAGTTTAACTTGGCGCACTTTGCCCTCCAAAAATTGCGTATCCTTCCTTCACAATTATGCGCCATGAGCCATGAAGAAAAAGCATTCATTTATGGAAGCATTATCGTGCGCGTTGAGGAAGAAAAAAATGCATCAAAAAATATTTCGAAGAAGGGGAGGAAAAGGTGATGGCGAGCCTGCAACAAACTTTAGCAATGATGACCGCTTCTTTTGCTTTAAGAAAGGTTGTTAAACTAACCAAAAATGCAGCCGGTGATTTTACCAGGCTTGTGGACTCAGTTGATTCTCTTAACAAGAAATTGGGAGTTACAGGCGACAAGAGCGATGCGCTATCTGGTTCAATTAGTGAGATTATGAAATTGGATAAGATAAAACTTGGAATGGGAGCAGCAGATAATTATCTTCGTATGCAGACCCGACTCAAGGCCGCCAATACAGAATTGCAGACACAAGCGGATCTTCAGAGCAAAGTATTTGCCGCAGCGAACAGATCGAGAACCTCTTATTCCGATATGGTCAATACTTTTGCAGATCTTAAGACAGCGGCAGGAAATGCGTTCGGTTCAAACAGTGAAGCGTTAGGGTTTACAGAATTGATCCATAAATCATACAAACTTGGCGGAAGTTCATCAGAGGAACAGTCTAGTGGAATAGGACAAGTGGTGAACGCTATGGGAAGTGGAAAGGTCGATAGCAGTGCATTTGATAATATGGCACAGGGAGCACCTGCGATGCTCAAAGCGCTGGAGACCTTTACCGGAAAGTCCCGAGCAGAGTTAAGAAGTATGGCATCAGAGGGCATACTTACTGCCGACACTTTGAAGAAAGCGCTATTTGCAGCTTCAAAGGATATTAATGACAATTTTGTTGAGCTGCCTATGACCTTTGCAGACGTATGGAGTAGGATAAAAAATGCGGGGATAGAGGCCTTTGGCGGTGTGATGGATCGCATCGAGGAGCTAATGAAATCCAATCAGTTTCAAGCTTTTTTGGATGGTCTGGTCGCTGGAATCTATCTTATTGGCGATACCGCAAATTGGCTGGTTGACACAATCATAAGCAATTGGGATACGATTAGTCCAATATTAGCAATATTAGGTGGGGTGGTTTTAACAGCTATAACCGCAAAGATTTGGGAGACTGTAGCAGCTCTCTTTGCACAGGCAGGAGCGCTATTTCTCAATTACTGGCCGCTTATGTTGATCATCGGAGCAATTGCACTTGCTATTTTAATTGCAAGGCAATACGGAGCAACTTGGGAGGATATTCTGGGAGTAATTGGCGGAGTGATTGGAACCTTGGTAGTCATCCTCTATGATTGCTTTGCCCTGATTTGGAATATTGTTGCAAATGTGATCAATTTTATTGGGAATGCGGTTGGGGATGCTAAGAATTTAATTGAAACTCTATTCTTTGATTTGATGGTTAGCGTTTTAGGCTTTATTGAAGCAATGGCGAAAGGCTTAGAGGAATTCCTCAATTTCATAGGAATTGAATCAGATATATCCGTTAAGATTACCGAAAAGAAGAATCAGTATATGGATAAAGCAGCCAGCGCAAAAGAAAAAGCTGAATGGATTGAATTTGTTAAGCAAAGAGAAATGGTGGACCCTCAAAAAGGGTATGATTTCGGATCCGCTATTGGCTCAAATTTGCCAGGTGCTTTCAATGAGAAATTAAAACAGATGAAAGACGGAATGAGTGCAGATGGCTTTAGCTTGTTGGGAGGTAATGCAAGCAACGACCTTGGTACCCCTAGCAATCCAGTTTCTGTGCAGGGCACCGGTTCAAACGGAAATCTCGCTGTTGACATGGCGGAAGAGGATATCCAGTATTTGCGTGATATCGCAGAGCGGGATTATATCAACAAATTCAGTACGGCTACAGTGGCTCCCAACATCCAGGTATCTTTCGGAGATATTCATAAGGAAGCCGATGCAGATAAGGTGGCAGGCAGAATCCAACGGATCTTGAGAGAACAAATTGCCACAGCAGGTGAGGGGGTATATTGATGAGTGACTATGCTATCTTTTTCGATTACGGTAATCGGACGTATCGCTTGCCGGTCAATCCGGACGAAGTGAAGGTAAAAAGCTCTCTTTCCGTTGAAAAATATGAAGTGCTTGGGCTGGACCAGATTGCAGTTCCAACCAGAATGGAACTAAAGGAATATTCTTTTGACTGCGAGCTCCCCCGAAAAGCGTACCACTATGTAAAGACGCCGAACCGGTTTAAAGATGCTGACTACTATTTGAAGAAATTTGAGAGATGGAGAAGCGGGCTTATTCCAGTCCGCTTTATCGCCACCAATGGAATCGGCGATGATATCAACACACTGGTATTGATTCGGGATCTGGATATCACGGAAAGGGCAGGTGAAGAGGGAGATAAATACATATCATTCTCTCTGATTGAGTACAAGCCCTACGGAAAGGCGTCTCAACTTACCAAGATGGATGACGGTCGCTATGCTGTGAAGGAAACAACTGCAGTTGAAACGGAAAATCCTAAGAATTCTGGAACTCATACAGTTGTTAAGGGCGATACCTTATGGGCAATCTCGAAAAAGTATTATGGCGACGGATCAAAGTATACAAAGATCTATCAGGCCAATACGGACAAGATAAAGAATCCCGCCCTGATTTATCCTGGTCAGATTCTGACAATACCAAATTAGGTGGTGACTCATGGAATTTTTATTAAATACGGATGACAGCACTTATGAGATAAGCCAGCTTGTGACAAAGGTATCCTATAAAGATTCGCTAAATGACGGTTGCAGTAAACTGGAATTTAGCTGCATAAATGACGACCTCTCAGTAAACAACGGAAGTGCTGTGAGTTTTAAATTTGGCGATAGCAATATCTTTTTCGGCTATGTTTTCAAGCACGGTAGGGGAAGGGAAAAAGAGATTAGCGTCACCGCTTATGATCAACTGAGATATTGCAAGGCGAAAGACACCATTTTAGTGAAGAATGATACGGCTGCAACACTCGTAAAAAAGATGTGCAACACCCTTGGCCTAAAATATGGAATCATAGAGGATTCCGGATACTTGCTTGCAACAAGCCCCCATTACGATAAGACCTGGCTGGATATGATCTATTCCGGAATCAGTGATACCGTATTATACCTTGGTAAAAAGTTTGCATTACGGGATGAGTTTGGCAGAATTACCCTTCGAGATTTGGAAAACATGAGATTGAATCTGGTGCTGGGAGATGAGAGCCTGGTTTACGACTATAGCTATGAACAGTCTGTTGATGATGAATTTTACAATCAAATCAAGCTGGTCAGCAGAAATGATACCAGTGGAAAAGATGATACCTACATAGCGAAAGACAGTAATTCCATTACACGTTACGGATTGCTGCAATATTATGAAAAAATGGACAACAATGCGAATTATGCTAAGACCAAGGACATGGCTGATCAGCTTCTGGGATTATATAACCACGAGGTCGAGAGTCTTAGCCTGAACTGTCTGGGTGATTCAAGTGTACGGGCAGGAAGCAGTGTTTACGGACAAATTGGAGACATAAAACTAGGCCGTTATCTTCTCGTAAAATCGGTTACCCACAACTTTCTGCCGGCCCATACCATGAGCCTGGAGGTGGTACTATGATCAACGAAATCAAAACAATCGTACATAACTATCTGAATTCCGCTGCTCTTTGCTGCCTGATGACGGGTACTGTAACGAGAGACGGAATCAAAATCAGCGATAAGCTGATTCTGCCCGATGAATTGGTCCTTGGAAATCTAAAGTCGTCTCTTATCATCGGGCAAAGGGTCAGGCTGCTGCGTAATCATGGCGGACAGCAATTCTACGTTCTGGAGGTGATTACCGAATGACAATACCAAAGGCATCGCTTTCAACCGATATTGAAATCGTTGACAAAATAGACACAAGCAGAACCTACAAGCTGAATGAAACCAACATACAAGGGTATGTTGACGGGTGGGAAGCGCTGAAACAAGCAGTTAATAAGGTCTTGAACACAGAAAAGTACGAGTATCCCATTTACAGCTTTTCCTACGGAATTGAGCTGGATTCACTCATCGGCAAAGATGTTTCTTATGTGAAGGTGGAGCTCAAAAGGAGAATTCAGGAGTGCCTGCTTCGGGATGATCGCATCGAGAGTGTTGATAATTTTAACTTTTCTGTGACAGGGGATCAAATTCTTTGTACCTTTGATGTGATTAGTATTTACGGTGAAATCACTATCACAAAGGAGGTGAATTTATGATGTTTTCTGATAAGACTTATGAAAACATTTTGTCTCATATGCTTGGGCGAGTAGGCGCTGACGTGGATAAACGAGAAGGAAGCGTGATCTACGATGCGTTAGCGCCCTGTGCGTATGAGCTTGCCCAGACTTATTATAACCTCAATCAGTTTCTGGATCTGGTCTTTGGTGATACCGCCTCTGGGGAGTATCTCGATCGGGTTATTTCGGACTACGGCATGTCTCGAAAAGCAGCAACCCATGCTGTTCGAAAAATAGAGACGAACGGCACCGTGAATATCGGAACCAGATGGGGGATGAAAGATACAACTTATAAGATTACGGAAATGACAGCAACAAATGTCTACAGTGCCATCTGCGAGCAGGAAGGTGAATTAGGAAACCTCTACAACGGAGCACTGGAAAACATCGATAATCTCGCCGGAGTAACGGCAGTTCTGACTGATATCATCACATCAGGAGCCGATGAAGAAACCGACGATAATTTGAGATCAAGGTTCTATGCGAAAGTGCAAGCCCCCAGCACCTCTGGAAATGCGGATCACTATAAAGAGTGGGCGTTAAAGGTACAGGGTACCGGCAATGCAAAGGTTCTACCCCTGTGGGATGGTGCGGGAACTGTGAAAGTACTTGTCGTTGATAGTAATATGCAGATTGATGAAAGCTTGCCGAATTCTGTAGCAGCATTTATTGAAACGGTTCGCCCCATTGGAGCTGCCGTTACGGTTCAAAGTCCTGACTGCGTTCCCA
>JAQSXD010000109.1 GCA_029266295.1 Bacillota bacterium
ATTTCTCCTTTTATCTTTCCTTTTCAACCAATATTTTTAAATTCCTGTTATGGTCTCATGGTAACAATAAAAAAAGCTGAAATCTAACGCAAAAAAAATCATATCAGTAAATCATATCCTGCATATAAACGGAAAACTCTGGGAGGGTTAAGCAATCAGGATATTAAAAAACTTTGTTATTCTACATGTTTTGATTACCCCAATCAACCATGCTTCTCAGGATAGATATTAATGTTATCCCCTTTTCTGTTAATGAGTACTCAACTCTTGGTGGGATCTCAAAAAATTCATTACGGTTAATAATGCCATCCGCTTCTAATTCTTTTAACTGCTGACTCAACATTTTATGTGTTATTTTGTTCATGCTTTTTTTTATTTGGCCATATCTTAACGTCCCATTAATAACTAAGCGCCATATGATTAATGGCTTCCATTTTCCGCCTATTACACTTAAAGTGAATTCTATTGGGCAAATAAATTTTTTATCATCCATAAATTACATCTCACTCTCCTGCACGGTAGTATATAACTAAAAAGTGCGTACTTTCCACCAATTATAAAAAAGCTATACTAATTAGTATAAGATGCAATATTGTAAATGTAAATCTATATAGAATACATAAAGTCCCAAAGATAACTTTGCTTTTAATAATATGATTTATGAAACATCATTTACTGTTTGCGTTTAATAAGTTTGTAAATAGGTGAGGATAATATGAACGTTTTAGGGCTGTCGTTTTTGGATTTAAGTGGAACAATTATTTCAGTTTTCTCTGTTGACAGAAATGAAACGAAAAAAACAAATTCCAATCTTTTTAGATATTATAGGATTGGTGCTGTCGCTGCTGATACTATCAATTGCTATTTGGAACACTTCATTCAACACTATGTATAACATCATAGAGACAATGGCAGTATTTTTTTTAATCATTGCTAATTTGTTAACTGCAAAGAAAATGAGAAGCTGTTGGTATTTTTGGATTATTGGGGATATTTTATTTGCAGTATTTCTATGGCATGCAAAGATATATGGTATGTTTGGAGTACAGTTTATATTCTTTGGGCTTTCAATCTGGGGGCTGGTCGAATGGAAAGAAGAGAAAGTCAACTAAACCGCAGGCGAATTTCAAGGGGATGCTATTTTCCCATTGAATAACAAGCAACGACAAATCTTACCATGAAAAATGACCTGCGCAAAGACTGCAGGTCATTTTTATTTCAATATTCTTAGTTCCTTTATGGACGGTTTTTTCGCCCCAGGCCTTACATTGATTCATTTCCGGCCTACTATATTAGCTTATCGGATGACGCTTTTTCCTGTAAGATATTTATCTACCGCTTTTGCGGCAAGCTTTCCCTCCTGAATCGCCCAGACCACAAGGCTCTGCCCACGCCGCATGTCTCCGGCGGCGAAAACCTTATCCACGTTGGTCTCAAAGACATCATACTCAGCTTTGATGTTGCTTCTGACATCCCGCTCCAACTTCAGCTCTGCTGGAATTGGATCCTCTGGCCCCAGAAATCCCATGGCAAGCAATACCAGATCTGTCTTCCAGATCTTTTCACTCCCTGCGATTTCCTTTGGCACAAGTCTGCCTTGCGCATTTTTATCCCAGATCACTTCCACCGTATGAACTTCCGTAACCTCGCCCTTGGTGTTCCCTACGATCTTCTTTGTGGACAGACAGTAGTTTCTTGGGTCCTTTCCGTAGACAGAAATAGCCTCCTCCTGTCCGTAGTCTACCTTGACCTTTACAGGCCATTCCGGCCACGGATTCTTTGCATCCTGTCTATGCTCTGGCGGTTTGGGCAGGATTTCAAACTGCACAACACTCTTGCAGCCGTGGCGAATAGACGTCCCTACGCAGTCCGTACCCGTATCTCCACCCCCGATGATTATGACATCCTTATCCTTTGCACTGATGTATGCTCCATCCTGAAGACCGGAGTCCAGCAGGCTCTTGGTATTGGCTTTGAGGAAATCCACAGCATAGTGGATTCCTTTCAGATCGTTTCCTTCGACCTCAATGCCTCTGGCCTTTGTTGCTCCGCCGCAAAGAACGACAGCGTCGTACTCGTCAATGAGTCTCTGGGCTTTAAAATTTTTGCCGATCTCTGTGTTCATTACAAACTGGATGCCGGATTCCGAAAGCAGCGCCAGTCTTCTTTCTACGATATCCTTCTGAAGCTTCATGCTTGGGATTCCGTACATCAGAAGACCTCCAGCCCGGTCTGCTCTCTCATAGACCGTAACCTGATGGCCGACGGAATTCAGATAGTAGGCCGCGGACAGCCCTGCGGGGCCCGATCCTACTACAGCAATCTTTTTCCCTGTGGGCTTTACTTTTTTCGCCTTTACCCAGCCTTCTTCAAACGCCTTTTCTATGATGGCATATTCCAGGCTGTTGATGGCCACCGGCTCCATGATGTGACCTTCCGTACAGGAGCCCTCACAAGGAGCAGGACATACCCTTGCAGTAAACTCAGGAAACGGATTGGTTCTCACCAGACGCTTATAGGCTTCTTCCCAGCGACCCTGATAGACCAGTTCGTTCCACTCGGGGATCAGGTTGTGCACCGGACAGCCTGCCGCCATTCCGGCAAGAAGGATTCCGCCGTGGCAGAAGGGTACGCCGCAGTTCATACACCTTGCACCCTGTATTTTTAATTCTTCCTCTGGATGAGGAATCTTCAGCTCATTCCAATCCTTGATGCGCTCCTTTACGGGACGCTTCTTCTGATCTGCTCTTTGATATTCTAAAAACCCTGTTGCTTTTCCCATTGTTTCGCACCCCCCTAGTTCCCTACTGCCTTTGATACATCGCCATGATTCTTTTCAAATGCCATCATGATGGCTTCCTCACCGGACAGACCGGCTTTGTAAGCTTTATCAATGTTTTCCAGCATTCTCTTATAATCCTTCGGTATCACTTTGGTGAAGCGGTTTACATAGGTTTTCCAGTTCTGGAGAATCTCCTTGCCAAGGGGACTGCCGGTGTGCTCCACATGGGTTTTGATCATATTCTTGACCTGGTACATCTCATCCTCTGACGTGATTTTCTCCAGCTTGACGATGGACTTGTTGCAGTAAATCTCGTCAAAATCAAGGATATAAGCGATGCCGCCCGACATACCAGCCGCGAAGTTTCTTCCGGTCTTGCCCAGAATGACAACCTTACCTCCCGTCATGTATTCACAGCCATGGTCTCCCACACCTTCTACAACTGCTTTCACGCCGCTGTTTCTCACGCAGAACCGCTCACCGGCGATTCCGTTGATATAGGCTTCTCCGTCGGTTGCTCCATAGAAGGCAACATTGCCGATCAGGATATTATCCTGGGGCAGATAACTGGCGGTCTTCGGAGGATAAACGATGATCTTTCCGCCGGAAAGACCTTTTCCGATATAGTCGTTGGAGTCTCCCTCCAGTTCCAACGTCATGCCCTTGGGGGCAAATGCACCGAAGCTCTGACCAGCAGAACCCACAAAGGTCATTTTTATGGTGTCCTCTGGCAGCCCGTATTCTCCATATTTCTTTGTAATTTCACTGCCCACAATGGTTCCGACAACACGGTTGACATTGTTGATCGCAAGCTTTGCTCTCATGGGCTTTTTACGCTCTAATGCCGGCTTGCACATTCTCAGAAGCTTACTCATATCCAGCGACTTTTCCAGAGAGTGATTCTGCTTTGTGGTGCAGCATCTGCCCACATCGGCACTGACATAAGGTTGATATAAAATCTGGGTCAGGTCAAGATGTCTTGCCTTCCAGTGTCTGATATTGTCCTTGCTGCGGATCATGTCTGCTCTGCCAACCATCTCGCTGATGGTACGGAACCCCAGCTTTGCCATGATTTCTCGCATTTCCTGGGCGATAAACCGCATGAAGTTTTCCACGTACTCCGGTTTCCCCGCAAAGTTTTTACGAAGTTCTTTATCCTGGGTGGCGATGCCGACGGGGCAGGTATTGAGATTGCATACACGCATCATGACACAGCCCAATACGATGAGGGGCGTTGTGGCAAACCCGAATTCTTCCGCTCCAAGCATTGCCGCAATGACCACATCCCTGCCGGATAGCAGCTTGCCGTCTGTTTCCAATACAACTCTGTCTCTCAGCTTGTTCAGCAGCAAAGTCTGATGAGCTTCTGCAAGCCCCAGTTCCCATGGAAGTCCCGCATTTTGGATACTGGTTCTGGGAGATGCGCCGGTTCCTCCGTCGTATCCGCTGATCAGAATAACGTCAGCCTTTCCTTTGGCTACCCCAGCTGCGATGGTTCCTACTCCAACTTCAGAGACTAGCTTCACGTTGATTCTTGCGTCTCTGTTGACATTTTTCAGGTCGTGGATCAGTTCAGCAAGATCCTCGATGGAGTAAATATCATGATGGGGCGGAGGCGAAATCAGTCCGACGCCGGGCGTGGAGTGTCTGACCTTCGCAATCCACGGATAGACTTTTCTGCCGGGGAGCTGGCCCCCCTCTCCAGGCTTGGCACCTTGTGCCATCTTGATCTGGATTTCCTTTGCGTTGACCAGATAGCTTGAGGTTACGCCAAACCTTCCGGAAGCCACCTGCTTGATGGCACTATTCTTGGTGTCACCATTTTCCATAACTTTGAAGCGCTCTTTGTCTTCTCCGCCTTCTCCGGTGTTGCTCTTTCCTCCAAGGCGGTTCATGGCAATTGCAAGGGCTTCATGGGCTTCTTTACTGATGGATCCGTAGGACATGGCACCCGTCTTAAACCGCTTTACGATGCTGCCTACGGATTCCACCTCCTCGATGGGAATGGTGTCACCGGAGTGATAGTTGAAGTCCATCAGACTTCTCAATGTATAGATTTCTTCGGAGTTGATCTTCTTGGAATACTCCTTGTAAAGAGAATAATCTCCTTCTCTGCACGCCTTCTGGAGCAGATAGATCGTCTCCGGATTGTACATGTGGATTTCACCGTCATCCTTGCACTGAAAGTACCCGCCTACTTCATACGTATCACGGTAGGGTGACGCTTCGTTGAATGCACTGTCGTGACGCATTCTGTTTTCTGCTTCAATCTCTTCCAGTCCGATGCCTTCCAGTCTGGAGGCAGTCATGGTAAAGTACTTATCGATGACGGCCTTTCGGATCCCAACAGACTCAAAAATTTGAGAACCGTGGTAGCTGCGCATCGTTGAAATGCCCATCTTGGTGAGAACCTTCATGATGCCCTTCACAGAGCCTTTGATATAGTTCTTGACTCCCTCTTCCGGGCTCAGGCCGGAAA
This sequence comes from Bacillota bacterium, assembly GCA_029266295.1. Taxonomy (GTDB): domain Bacteria; phylum Bacillota; class Clostridia; order Peptostreptococcales; family Anaerovoracaceae; genus Anoxybacterium. Next base: position 5,262 of record JAQSXD010000109.1, read on the forward strand.
GCTGGTCTTTCTTCGCCAGATCTTTGATGGTTTCATAAGCAATGTATGGGTTGATGGCGGTTACACCATATCCGATCAGAGTACAGAAGTGATGCACCTCTCTCGGTTCGCCGGATTCCAGCACAAGACCCATATTGGTTCTGATCTCTTTTCGAATCAAATGATGATGCAGCCCCGCAGAAGCAAGAAGCGCCGGTATCGCTGCGTGCTCTGGCGAGACGCCCCGATCCGAAAGAATGATGATATTAGCCCCCTCGTCCATGGCCTTGTCTGCCTGCCTGAAAATTCTCTCCAGCGCCCGTTCCATAGATCTGACTCCGTCGGAAACTTTGTACAGTATGGAGAGTGTGACAGATTTAAACCTTGGCCCGCTGATATTTTTCAGTGCCGCGAGCTGGTCATTGGTCAGGATGGGGTGTTCCAGAAAAACGCTGGCTGACTTTTCATCATTGGGATCCAACAGATTTCCAGACACTCCAAGCAATACGCTGCTGGAGGTGATCATTTCTTCCCGGATTCCATCGATGGGCGGATTGGTAACCTGTGCAAAGAGCTGCTTGAAATACAAGTACAGCATCTGAGGCTTTTCCGACAGTACCGCCAGCGGGGAATCCACACCCATGGAGCCAAGAGGATCATTTCCGTCTGTGGCAAGGGGCTGGATCGTCTTTGTAATGTCCTCATACGTGTATCCGAACGCCTTTTGCTGCGTAAACAAATCGTCCTTCAGCGGCGTTACGGTTTCGATGGGTACAGGAAGCTCCGACAGTTTTACAATATGCCGGTCGTTCCACTCTTTATATGGTTTTTCCGCTGCGATTTCCATTTTGATCTCTTCATCGGAAATAATTTTCTTTTTCTTGGTATCCACCAGAAGCATCTTGCCCGGTTCCAGTCTGCCCTTATATTTGACCTTTTCTGGCTTGATATCAATAACGCCCACCTCTGATGCCAGAATCACCTTATCATCCGTCGTAACGTAATATCTGCCGGGTCTGAGACCGTTTCTGTCCAGAACGCCGCCGATGACGACACCGTCGGTAAAGCCTATGGCAGCAGGGCCATCCCAAGGCTCCATGATGAAGTTGTTAAACTTATAAAATTCCTTCTTTTCCCATGACATAAGATCGTTCTTTTCCCAGGGCTCGGGAATCATCATCATGATGGAATGAGGCAAGGATCTTCCGGTCAGATAAAGAAACTCAAGGCTGTTGTCAAACATGGCCGAGTCACTGCCGGTTTCGTCTATGATGGGATAAACTTTACTGATATCTTCAAACAGAGGAGAGTTAATAATACCTTTCTGTCTTGCTTTCATCCAGTTGACGTTTCCTCTGATGGTGTTGATTTCTCCGTTGTGAACAATATATCTGTTAGGATGCGCACGCTCCCAGCTGGGGAAGGTGTTTGTACTGAATCTGGAGTGTACCATAGCAAGCGCTGAGACAAAATCCAGATCAGACAGGTCGAGATAAAAATTTCTCAGCTGTTCTGCCGTGAGCATTCCTTTATAAACGATGGTTTTGGAAGACAGACTGGAAACGTAAAAGGTTCCACCTTTGTCTTCGCACATGGGAATAATGGTTTTTTCAGCCCTTTTTCTGATTATGTAGAGCTTTCTTTCGAAGTCCATGTCATCCTTGATGTCAGCACTTTTCTCAATGAAAACTTGTATTAGCCTTGGAAGGGATGCTAAGGCTGTCTGGCCGATGGTGGTCAAATCGACGGGTACCTCTCTCCATCCAAGAACCTTTTGCCCTTCCTCAACAGCAATGGTTTCAAAAGCCTCCTGCTGAACGGTTCTGAAGTCGTCGTATTTGTGTGCGAAGATCATTCCGACCGCATAGTTTCCCATTTCAGGAAGATCGAATCCGATTACTTCACATTCCCGTTTGAAAAAGTCATGAGGAATCTGTACCAGAATTCCTGCGCCGTCACCGGAGTTTTCGTCTGCTCCGCTTGCCCCTCTGTGAGATAAGTTTTCCAGTACCGTCAGCGCTTCATCGATGACATCGTGGGATAGTTCTCCATTGACGTTTGCCACAAAACCCATACCGCAAGCGTCATGTTCAAATGCAGGATCATATAGTCCCTGTCTTTGCGGATATCCTCCGCTCTGCTGCAGACCGGCGCTCTGCTGTCGAGGCTCCTTGCTGTTCTGCTGCTGATAAGTTTCATTGTCCATACTTTCACACCCTTTTCTTTCAGAATATTCAATCTAAAACTGTATTAAACTTTCAGAATATTCTTAAAATCAATCGTTTTAAGAGCAATTTTATCACACTATGTCGGATGCGTCAATGGAAATAACTATGAAAAAAACGGCTCCCAATCTTCGGTCGCCGTTGAAAATACTTAAGCAGCTGGCATTGATATGTTCCTTATGTTTTTTTGTTTTGCCTTTTACTCTGCAGCCAGATAGGACCGGTACAGCACGATATAGCCTTCCTCCGGCACCGTCACAGTGATTCTGCCGTCTACTTCCGTGTTGTTGCTGATTTTACCGCCGAGAACCGAATAATATCTCCCCGGGACCTTTCCTTTTTCTGCAAAGATTTCGTATTCACCCGGAGCAATATCTTTCCCGATTCGATACTTCCCGCTGATGAGAATCCCGCCGGTGATCTTGATAGGGTTAACGTTTTCCACAGATGTAAAACGGTAATTACTGGATAAGGTTTCTCCTTCTGCTACCTGAACCGTCATGCAATACAGTTCATCGCTGAGTGCGGTTTCTCCGTTGATCTCAATGCTGTCCTTTGCAAGCATTTCCCCCGTCCAGAAGAAGTATTCTCCCGCAGGAAGATCTTGACCAACTCGATAAAATCCCGGCTCGTACGCCTTCGGCTGGTCCACAGCAAAGGAAATCATGGGTTCATGCTCCGCCAGATTGATATTTTCCAGATCTCTCTCTTGCGCGATTTGATCAGACTTGTCCTCTCCGTTCTGCATTTGCTTCTCATTCTCGGAGCTGTCCGGTTCTTGACTGTCTCCGGCTGCAATTTCAGGGCTGCCATCCTTCGGAGGTACAGTCCCGGAGCTTCCGGGACCAGGCTGCCCAAGCCATGCTGCAAGGATCACTGCCACCGTGAGCATTAAAACCATAGCTGCGAGAATCGCACGCTTAGACCCTCCCTTTATTGGGAAGGGATATCTCTCAAGGAGCTTTTTTTTCTCAGTATTCACAGCTTCGAACTTTCTGATAGCTGCTGCAGTCTCAGCCTGGTCTTCCACCTCCACAACATAATCTTCCGTATCAGGCACAGCCTGCTCTGGCTCTTCCGCTGCCGCAATTTCAATTTGTTCCGCAACAGTTTCACTTTCTTCTTCGGCAGAGGCTTGCCCGGTTTCAGGCACCACCACTGCAACACAGATATCACCCTGCGTTTTTTTTATAAAATATTTTTCTATATTTTCTGTCAGCGCTTCACTGACCGTTTCTCCGTCATACTCCTTGAGCCAAGCCCCAAAGGTGCTGCAAGCAGGCGATATGCCTTCTTCGCCGCGATTATAAAGGCTGACGCAGGCACCGCTGTTCAGCAGAACCAAGGTAAAATCCTTTTCCATCAGGCCCATAGAAACCTTCAGTCCTTCTGCGCGCGGTTCCACGGGTACAGAGCTGGGTTGCGGTTGATTGATAACAGACCAGTGTTTCTGCATATCGCCTTCACTCAGTCCCACGATTCCGTCTCCGCGGAAACAGACAAGATACCGTCCGGTCTTTATTGCCGCCATAAGCAGTGGAGCCGCAGCCTCTCTGCGGGCTGATCTTTGTTTCGTGTTTTGTTGTGTGATTTCTTGTATAAGTTCCCGTCCCACCTGCTCCTCTGTCATGGAACAGAGCTGGTCAAACCGCTCCGTTACGAATTGCTGCAGAACTTCCAAATCAGGTTCATGGATTGATTTTGAGTTCTTTTTAGAAACCGGGTGTTCTCCGCCTTGAATCGCGCCCTCTATGGCAATGATAAAAACGCCCTTCTCTTCGGTGGTGATAATTCTGCTTCTTAGCAGCGGCATCCCTCCCGCCTCGTGATTGCAGGAAACAGCCGCATACGCATATTTTAACTTCATTTTTTCCCTCGTATTTTGTCAGAAATGATCCTTTTTAGATTATACCCCATCATTGCCGAATTGTTAACATCAAGTTTACGCGATCAAGATTCGTACGGAGCCTTCCTGAATTGATCGATGGATGGATCTGCATCCTGTCTTGGCTGTAGATCTGTACCCTGTCACAGAATCGAGTAGGGGGAAATTAATTCCCCCTCTCACACCACCCAGCTTGCCGTTCGGCACTGGGCGGTTCAATTCAAATAGTATTCTACACAACTAATG
>JAQSXD010000110.1 GCA_029266295.1 Bacillota bacterium
AAAAGCCGTATCCTTATTATAAATCATCAATAAAGTATCAAAATATTATACTATCAATCAATAGCCTGCGTCAAATTTATTTATCCATTCGGCCTATTAGCAGGGAATCATTTAATGATTGAAGTCAATACATAACGCCGGTCTTTTGTTTGACTATTTTTAATATTTAGAAAATTAAATAAATTGTTGTTGAAATATTCTAAACTTATTGTTACAATAGAGACTATAATATTATAAAATAGTTTCTATCAGAACGAAAAGAAACCACAGCGGCCCTCCGTGAGATAAGAGGGGAATCCGCATTCGATTCTCAATTGATTTTGAATACTACTACTCCATTAAACTCATACAACAACATAGAGAGAGGATAGCCTTACTACGGCTATCCTCTCTCTATGTTATCTCATCCCTCTGCAAGGCTGCGCACTTCTTCTTCAATTTGCTTCATCGTCCGTATTTTCTGACGATAAATCCACATTCCAACAGGCAACCAGAACAGTGCAAAAAGGAAACCTCCTGTGATAAAGGACCCAATGGTATCAAAGCCTGCACCTTTCAGCATAAGCTCTTTCAAAGGGTTTGCATAATAGTAGAGGGGCCACACAGCCTTCATACCGGGAGCGAAACCCCGCGCCATCATAAATTCCGGCCAGCCATATCCGCAGGATAGGATGGATGGGATCGCCAGGAACATAACAAACTGCGTACAGTGGGTTGCGTCATCAAAAATAGCTGCCAGCACAAACGCAACACCCGTTAGTCCTGCCAGAAAGATCACCTGGATCAGCAAAGTCAAAAGCAGGCTTCCCTCGAGAGGATAGTGAAAGAGCCAGTGCACGATGAGCATACACGCAAGGGAGCACACAAAGGTCATCATTGCATACTGAACGATCAATGGGGCCATCTCTTTGGGTCGTATCTTTCTGTCGATCTTGTTTAAAGGAAGACGCTTAAGCCGTTCTTTCTCTTTGAGCAGAATCGGGGCAACGATGTTCAGATAGGTCTGCTGCACAAATACCGCCAGCAATCCGGGATAGAGATAGTATAAATAGCCCAGCTGAGGATTATAGAGCACCCTTTCCGCAGTTGCGAGCGTATTTAGCATTTGATCCGAGGTTCCCGGCAGAATTCCGCCCGACGCTAGATCCAATGCCTGCAGCTCATAATTCTTCGCCGAAATAATCTTATTGGAATAGAGCATCAGGTTATTTCCCACAAGGAAATTGGTTCCGTCCATCAGCATCAGTGCCTTGGCTCCCTTTCTTCCGTTGACATCAGCCTGAAAGCCTTGAGGAAGAACCAACCCCCCTTTGATTTTTCCAGACAGAATATCCTCTTTGATCTGTTCTGTAGACGATGCATAATCTGTTATTTTAAAGATGGAACAGCCCTCAAAGTCCTCTATGATTTCCCGGGACTGATCAGATTGATCAAGATCCATAATCGCAATGGGGATTTCATCGGTAAAGATAGGGCTCATCGCAGCACCAAAAAGTAGCGTGAACGCAATGGGAATCAAAATCAAAACAATAGGAGGTTTGTACTTCAGGATCAATTCGATCAGCTGTTTCATGCCAGAACCTCCTTTCTCTTAATAAAATAGAGCAGTACCAGTTCCACAGCTATAAAAACCAGCATGGTGCGGATGTCCGGAATCAAATGGCGAAATGCCAGATCCTTCAGGCAAAGATCCCTGATCCGATTGCCGTAATAGTAAAACGGAATGATTTTTGCGAACCACTGAAAAACTGACGGCATAGCCAGGGCGGGCCAGGTATATCCCCCTAGGATGGAGGCAGGAAGCACGAGTACCGCTGCGACCTGGCTTGCAAACATTCGGTCTGACAGGATGGATCCCACCAGATACCCAAGCGCAAAAATTACACAGGAGAAAAGCACCGTCAGTACGATGCCTCCCAGTAGAGTTCCTTTATACGGCATATCAAAAAGTAGATATTGCTCGATCAAGGTCAGTGAAATGGATACCGCGCCCAGACTGCCCCATTTCAGAATGATTTTTAAGTGTTCCGAGAAGCCAAGCCCCTTTCCCCTTGTCTCACTGGCACGTTCCGCACCCAAACATGCAATACCTACTTGAATCAATGCTGCAAGCATGCCTGGAAGAATGAAATTCCTAAAGTTTCTTGTTGGATTGAACAAAAGACGATATGTAGCATCAATCGGTATCGCGTGATTTCTCACTTCTGCCGGTGCAGTGTTCAATTTACCTTCATAGTTCTTAATCATATAGCCCGCTTTTAGTGTCAGTAAAATCTCGGACATCGCTGATTTGGAGGACGAAAGAACAGCCAGAGAGGAACCATCGTATACCGTCAGAATTTTAGGTGCCTTTCCCTCACGCATGTCGCTGTAGAAGTTCTCAGGAATAATGAGCCCCACATATGCCTGTCTGTCATAGAGTGCTTCCTCCACTCGCGCATCGTTATCGGCTTCCTCTATCACGTTAAAATAGTTGCTCTGATCCACATACGCAACGAGGTTTCTGCTGAACTCAGATTTGTCGTGGTTCACAACGACGGTCGGAATTGAGGTTGCCACATCGCTGCTCATTTCGTATCCCAGGATCAATCCGGTTACAAGGGGCACGACAATGAAGACCAAAAAGGTCATTACTCTTTTCGGATGGCGCTTTTTATACAGATAAAGCGCCATGAAAATTTGAAAGAACTGCCGTTTCATGGTTATTCTCCGTCTATCATTCCGAGATTAACCATAGCAGTCATTCCGGGATAAACCTCTTGATCCAATTGAATCAGTTCAATCTTGACCCCATAAGAAAGGATATCAAAATCTCCATTATTGTTGGTTGCCCGCTTCGTTGCAAAATCGGGTTTTTGGCTTACGTTCGTAATCGTTCCCTTGAAAACTTCATTTGGATAAGCTGCAATGGTAACATCCACTTCGGCTCCGGTCTGAACCTTTCCCAAATCCGTCTCTTTTACATTAATTTCAACATAGGGCTTTTCCTTGCTGGTCAGGGTAGCAAGCGGCATGCCGCTGCTTACAAGTTCACCTTCGTTCACGTTCAAAGCGGTAACCGTACCATCCATGGATGCTTTAATGGTGGCATCGTCCAGATAGCTCTGTACTTCAGCGGTTGCCGCCTTCGCTTGGGCGACCAGTGCTTCAGCCGCCGCCTTATCTTCTGCTCTGGCTCCTTGAGATGCCATATCGTAGACCTCTTTTGCGGCAGTGTACTGAGCATAGACCTGATCATACGTATTGGCTGACACTGCCTCCTGCTCATAGAGCGACTTGATCCTGGTGTAGGTCTTTTCCGCCAGATCAAAGGCGGCTTTTGCTTGTGCGACTTCCTGGCTTCTCGCTCCGTTCAGGGCCTTGTCGTACTGGGCCTGCGCTGCAGCCGTAGCGGCTTCTGCCTGACGCTTTTTGGCTTCAATGCTCTCGCTGGAGATAACAATCAGCGTGTCCCCCTTCTTAACCTCCTGGCCTTCTGTTACAAGAACCTGATCCACAACCCCGGGTATTTTTGAGTTAATATCAATCTCCTGGGTTTTCAGGTTACCCTGTATTACCAGCTCTTCTTTTCCGGATGCCTTTGGCCCTGCAAAAGCAAAGGCAATGCAGAGCAGGATCACCATGAAACTAATAATGATAAGATTTTTATTTTTTGTTACTGCGTTCATATACATCACTTCTTTCTTAATTTACTTCATTGACTAAATTTACTGAATGGGGTGTGTCCATGGAACGAATCGGCGTTTCCCTTATAGGGGCAGCCTTGCGGTCCCCACGTTTGCGGCATAACCAAAGTCATAAGAGGCTAGATCGTAATCCGATATTGCTTTTGAAACAGCCAAGCCCGCTTTATAAACATTCACCTGTGCCTGTTGAAGCTCTGCAAGGGTTGTCATTCCAGCCTGATAGGAAATATCGATGAGCCGGTATCCCTCCTGTGCATAGGTTTGAATCGATCTGGCGGCTTCCAGCGCCGCCTGCTTATCAGCTAGCTCTGCTGCTTTGCTTCTGACCTCGATTTCGATCAAAATAGGTGCATCTTTCCTAGTCTTTTCGGCAGAGAGCAACGCAACCTGCTGCTCCATATAAGCGGAGGAGCTTTTTGGATATGCTTTTAGATTATCCAGCAGTATCCCATGAACCTTTACCGCAAACTCTGCCCCTTTGATCTCATTTCTCAAAGCCAATGCGCTTTTCACAGATGCTTCTGCATCAATTGCCGCAGAGGATACCACCTCCAGTTTATCCGTAAAGGTTATTGGTTGTGTTGCCGAATAACCCAAGAGATAGTTAAAGCTCATCTTTGCATATTCCAGCTTCGTACGAGCTGCCTGTAGGCTGCTTTTCGCCGCAGTCACCCCAGATTCGGCAGAGAGAACATCCTTTTTCGCAAGCATGCCTGCTTGATACTGTGCTTTTGTATTCTTTAGGATATCCTGCTGCGTTTTGAGATTATCCTCTTCTGTTTTTAAATTATCTGTCGCCAGCAGAACCCCGTAGTACACCTTGAGGGTCTCGTACTCGATCTGATTCATTTCCGCTTTGTAGTTGTTGTCAATTTGACCTTGCGCAAAATCCCGTCTCAATTCAGAGACTTTCTTGTTTACTCCTGTGGCTCCCCCCTCCTGCGCTTCGATACTCTTCTCCATAGCAACGGAGGGGTTTACATAGCCTAACGCACTGTATTTATCCAGGAGATCCAGTCCGCTCAGAATTTTCGAAATTTTTGATACGGTCTCACCATACCCTTTTGCAAGCGCGGTATCAGATTTTTTGTTCAATTCCGCCGTCTGGGCTCTTGCCCCCGTTGTCTGCATAATCTTAACTGCCTCTTTCATCGAAAGAGGAACGGGCTTTGCCGAAATGGCCGAAGCAGAAGCGGTCACGGCTGATTCTGTAATGGCGGATTTCGTAACGGCGGATTTCGTAACGGCCGACCCGGAAGTGGCTGTAATGGAAGTTCCGGTTGTCGAAGCAACTGCTGTGGCGGAATTGGCGGAAGCGCTTGTGGACTCAGCATACGCCTCTCCCCCATATACACATGCTGTTCCAGTCAGCAAAACCATAATCAGTACGAAACAAATTTCTTTTTTCATTTTCTAAATGCACCCTTTCTCGTGAGAATTTATATTTTATCAATCTACATGTGACGATTATCTTTACAACCGTGTAGATATAATCTATACTAACAGTATGACAAATACAAGACACAAAGTGCTGCCCCTTGTCGTTTAAATATACAAACAAAGCAAAATGTAGATTAAAAAAATTACAGAGAAAAACAACTCTGGAAAGGAAGTTGAAAATGGGCTCATACGAAACAAAAAACAAAGGAGATCTCAGGGTCAGAAGGACGTACAAGCTTCTATCTCAAGCCTTGCTTTCCCTTCTCTTGGAACGGTCATTTGAAGAGATTTTTGTCACAGACATCTGCGAGAGAGCGATGGTGCACCGCACAACCTTTTATAAACATTTTGAAGACAAGTATCATCTCTTGGACTTCTGCGTACAAGAACTGATTCGCACGTTCGAGGGAGACGGAACCCATCTCTACTCCACAGAAACCATGAAAGACTATTACATGGGCTTGATTAGAAAGTCGTTAGAATATATGGCGGATAATAAGGAGCTTTTTCTCACCGGCATCCTTCGGGCAGGAAACAACTCAGTGCTTCCCATGCTGAATCTTTCCGTCAATAACCTGATTCAAACGAAACTTCAAGAAAACGAGAAACTTGGAGTTTATCATAAAATCCCCAATCCCGTCATTGCACAATTTTATTCCGGCGCACTGATTTCTGCATCCATCTGGTGGCTCGAAAGTGACACACCGATTTCCATCGATGAAATGGTCCACTATATCAGTCTTCTGATCAATGAGAAATCCTATACGTTTACAGGTGAAGCCTTGCCGGAGCATACAGAACTTTAGAATAGAGCCGCAAAAACTTCCAGCTCTTGATAAAATAATAGATAAGCAGCAGCTCCAATGGCGATGAAAGGTCCCAACGGACGCTGATCGCTGCCCTTCAGCTTTCCGGAAATCAATCCGGCAGCAAAGACCAGAGCGCTTGAAAAGATGGCGAGAACAAAGACGATGGCAGTGCCCTGCAAGCCGCAGACTAAGCCCACTGCCGACATGAGCTTTACGTCTCCAAAGCCTAAGGTCTCTTTCCTAAAGATAAAATTCCCTAAAATTCCAATGAGCAGCATGCTTCCGGCCCCTAAAAGCGCACCAAACAGCTGCGCCAAAAACGAATTCTGGAACGGAATAAAACCAAATGCAGTGACGGCTAAAGCAACCACAAACTGGTCCGGAATAATCATATATTTCCAATCAGCGATTCCGATTTGCATAAGCAGCCAGATTGCTGCCAGCCCAGGAAGGGAATAAAGAACACCGATCTCAGTCAGCTTTAGTGCTGCAGCTGCAAAGACAAGAACGAACACCGCACCCCAAGGTCTTTTGGAGATCCGCACTCCCCACATTTCGTGACTGGGCTCCTCATTGTAATCACAGAGCCATTTTGCAGGGATCCGGTTGAAAACATAGATGGTTAGTGCCCCTAAACAAGCCCCTCCCCCAACCGTTATTATGATTTGAAAGATGATAAGAATCGTCTCCATCCCGTATACCCTTTCCCTTATTTCACATCCGCACTGCTAACATTACCGGTCAAACAAATTTCATTGCCTCTATTTTATCAGATATTGTCGATAATATCTCTCGCTTTCGTAATTGAAATTGTAGTTTTGGAATTTACATTTTATTTGTCAAGTTGTAAAATAGTACTCACAATGTGCGAAAAATGGAATTCGTTCTGTGTTTTCCGAACTATTTTGACGAGAAATACAGCTTTCACTTCTTTTGTCAGCAAAAAGGAGACATCCATATGAAAAAAGTGAATTTGAGTTTTATGGCTGTTATGATTATCAGTCTTGTAATCATTCTGATTATGAATACGATGTCCGTCTTTGCTTACCGTGACCAGATTCTTACGATTGAATCACAGAAAAACAACCTCTTAAGTTTAAATCTGAAATATGCGAGCCTTTTAGACAAGCTCTATTCCAATGCCCTTCAGTATCTTGATACCAACGATGAGAAATATAAGTCTGATGTTTACAATCTTCGGAACAGTTATTTCGAAAAGGACAACATAACTTTGGAATACCGCATTTTTACGGAAAGCCAGATCAGCACCAGCTTAAAAAAGGCCTTGCTGAATGCAGACTTTACACTTTCCTCACAAGCAGAGTATGTCCAGTTTACCAAGGAAGAGCAGCGGCTTTATATCCAATTTTTAAAGAGTTACCATGTGGTTTTGGAGAGGATCTTAACAGCCGTCAACAACCGGAACGATTTTCTGCTGACAAACCCGGAATACGATCATGCCGTTACGAATCAAGAGGCTTTGATGAGTACACTTACAAACAAATACATCGACAGGTTGAATCGCACTGCAGACCATATTATATTCCGCCAACGAATCGCTGAGTATTCTCTCGTCGGCATCTGTCTTATCCTGCTTGGTTTTGCCACCGTCACATTCTATTTGATTCTTAGGGAGAATGCCTTCAACTCTTACTTCCGCAAGCTTTATAATACAATAGTAGAAAACTTCGAGGGCGGAATAGCTATTCTGGATAAGGATTATCGCTTCGATTATGTGACGACCGGCTATAAGGAAATCATGGGGATTTCTCCCTTAAATCCCATCGGCAAGACACCTAGAGAAACTTTTGATCAGCAAATTTCAGAAATCATCGAAGAACGTACCATGTCCGAGCCCAGCGGCGAAGGTCAGGTTGATCTTTATATAGGCAACAAGAAAAAGAGCATATTTTATAACTATTTCACCATAGAAGATGAACGGGGCAACAGTAAGTATATTCACATCATAAGGGATAATACCAAAACGGAGGATTTACAGCTGCAGCTGCGAAAACAGCTCAAGGAAATTAATTTTTATTCCCAGGCGAAGGATTCGTTTATTGCAAATATTTCTCATGAAATCAAGACTCCGATCAATGCCATTCTCGGAATGGTACACTTCCTCAAGAGTACCCGTCTTTCACAGAATCAGAAAGAGCTGCTGCGTAAGATTGAGACCTCTTCAGACATTCTCCTGACAATCATCAGCGATGTTCTGGATTTATCAAAAATCAAAAACAATTCCCTCAGCTTATATCCATCGGATTTCTCATTGGAGGGCGCTATAAAAAACGTGGAGGATATGTTTTCAAGTCAGCTGACAAACCGCGGAATTCGTTGGTGGACAGAATACAATTTCAACCCAAGTCTTTGCCTGCATTTAGACAAGACCCGATTTGTGCAAGTACTGGTCAACCTAATCAACAACGCCAGTAAATTTACCGACCGCGGATATATCAAACTTTCTGTAGAGACCCTTTCTGAGAACGAGGATACGGTTTTGCTGCAGTTCTGCATCGAAGACACGGGAATTGGCATCGCGGAAAAAGACATATCAAAGCTTTTCCGGGAATTCGAACAGCTGGAAAATCATCTGACCAAGCAGCATCAAGGTACCGGGTTGGGGCTTTTTATCTGTAAAAATATCATCGAGAGCATGGATGGCAGAATGTGGGTAAAGAGTACCAAAGGGCAGGGCAGCAAATTCTATTTCTCGCTGCCTGCAAAGAAAAGCCTTGATCCAAGACTCAGCGCCGCATCTGGAATCGTAAGCAAAATTCCTCTTAACGGCGGCGGCGGAAAAGCTCTGGTGGTGGAAGATACGGATATTAACGCAGAGGTCGCAGTAAGGCTCCTGCGAGAAGTAAACATCACCTGTGATACGGCATCTGACGGCATCGCGGCAATACAATGCTGCAAGGACAAGCCTTGCGACTATTACCATCTCATTCTGATGGATATCCATATGCCCAATATGGACGGCTACACTTCCGCAAACATCCTCAAAAAGGAAATGGGCGTCAAAACGCCCATCATTGCCCTTACCGCATCGGATATCAACGAACAAATCCGATCAGAACATGCTGATACCATCGAATGCTTCATCTTGAAACCCTTTAAAGTCGAAGCCTTTTATAATGCGATTGCACCATATTTCCCCATCTCCGAACTGCCCGTATCAGGCAGCAAAGTGACCGCTGAGCAGCGTCAGGATCCTTTTTCCGGGAGAGAGGAAGCCATCAAAAACATGGGCGGAATGATACCTATTTACGAAAAACATGTTCAGAAATTCAAGGTAAATTATAATAAAAGCACCGAGCACCTTACCGCTCTACTGGAAGAAAAAAATTACGATGAAGCCCGGAGGCTCGCCCATTCCATAAAAGGACTGAGCGGAACCTTGGGCATGATGAGTTTGATGGAATCGAGCGCCGAGCTTGAAAAAGCCATTTTAAAAGGGGATACCTATGATTTGCGCATTGAGCTTGAAAACTTCGATCTGGATCTGAATGCTGTTATCTGCGCAATAT
>JAQSXD010000111.1 GCA_029266295.1 Bacillota bacterium
AGATGTGGATGTGGCCTCTTTTGGTTCTTCTCCCATTGCTCTTGGCATCGCCAGCGGGATTGATTATAAGGTTGTCTTTGTGCCCTATGTTCAGGGAGGAAACATTGAAGCCCTGGTGGTAAAGAATGATCTGGGGGTCAGCACAGTTGCTGACTTGAAGGGAAAGACCATTGCGGCACCCTTTGGTACCACTTCCCACTATGCACTGCTGAACGCATTGGAACTCGCAGGCCTTGGGCCAAATGACGCAACCCTCCTGGATATGGGCGGTCAGGATATCGTTGCAGCATGGACCAGAGGGGATATTGATGCAGCTTATATTTGGAGTCCGGCCCTGGACGAATGCAGCAAGAGCGGCAGCATCATTACAAATGACGGCGAGCTGGCAGCGCAGGGTGTGCTGATTCCGGAAATTGCAGTGGCTAGCACCGCATTTTCTGAGAAATATCCCACTTTGGTGAGTCAGTATGTAAAGGCACTGTTGGATGTTTATGGCCTCGTAAAAGGCAATCCGGAGCAGGCAGCACAGTCTGTGGCTGATTGGGAAGGGATTGCTGTAGAAAATGCGAAGGGCCAGGTTGACGACAATATCTGGGTGTCCGGAGAAGAGCAGCTGAGCGCTGACTATCTGGGAACCGCCGAGAAAAAGGGAAAACTGGCTGTCACGCTGAAAACCATTGCAGACTTCCACCAGTCTCAGGGAAACATCAGCAAGGCTCCTGAAAGTAAGACCTTTGAGGATGCCATCGATCCAAGCTTTGTAGAACTGGCCTTGCAAATAAAATAGTGTGCCTCATCACGGGGAGGCTGCTCGTACCTCGACAGACTTAAAATCAAAGTTTAAGTCTGTCAAGTTACTCGCCTTTAAAAGGAGAATGTAGAGGGATCCAATGACAGACAAAACAAAAACAGATGGATTAATGAAAAATTTTTTCGAGACGGCCAATGAGCTGATTTCTATGGATTCTCTGACCCTTGCCTATGACAAAGGGGGAGATGCAGTGCCGGCCATCGATAAGATTAATTTAAATATTTATCGCGGAGAGTTCGTATGCGTGATGGGTCCCAGCGGCTGCGGGAAGAGTACTCTTTTGAATATTTTGGCCGGTTTCCTTTCTCCAACAGGAGGAACTGTTAAACTAAATCAAAAGGAGATCAAGGGTATTGACGCTCATCGAGGTGTTGTGTTCCAGCATCCGCCCCTCTATGAATGGTATTCGGTACAGAAAAATATCGCATTTGGACCTATGATGCAAAAGGTACCGAAGAAAAAAATTGCAGAGGATGTGAAGACCTATCTGACAAAAGTTGGGCTGACCGATTTTGCTGAGAAAAAGGTGTATGAACTGTCGGGAGGAATGAAGCAGAGAGCGGCTATCGCCAGCGCTTTGATCAACAACCCCGACATTCTCCTAATGGATGAACCCTTTGGCGCGTTGGACGCATTGACAAGAGAACAGATGCAGGATCTGATTCGAAAAATATGGTGGAACACGGGAAAAACCATCTTCTTTATCACCCATGACGTAGATGAAGCCTTGCTCCTTGGAACGAGAATTCTGGTCATGTCCAGAAGGCCGGGTAAAATTATCGCCGATTTTCCTGCACATTTTACGAAGGAATTCATTGAGGAAAACTCCGATGACGCCAGATATACGGAAGCCTTTCATCAGAAAAGAAAACATATCTTAAGTCTGATCAATGAACAATGATCCTTGGATGCTGATTAATCCGCTTTGGGAAACGATATCCCGAAGCGGTTTTTAATTGAATTTTAATCTTCTTTTATTTCTTGATTAAGAATGATCCGCTATACTATCTGCATAGATTTGGTAAAGATCGAAAGCGAGCCCGGTTTCTGAGGAGAAAAACAAAGCTTCAAATAAGACTCTGGGAAGAAGATGCTATGCAATCGCAAAAAGGAGATTGAAATGAAGAAGAAAAAATTGATTTATATTCTGCTGGCAGCGGTACTGCTGACCGGTTTGGGATGCGCCGGGAAATCTGGCCTTGATGTAATGTATTATAAAAAGGCTGTGGAGGAGCTGACCATTGAATCCATCGACTTGAACAGCGTAAAAGACGGAACCTATATGGGGAGCTATGACGCCAGACTGGTTGCAGCAACGGTGAAGGTTACCGTAGAAGGGGGCAAAATTATGGATATCAAGCTGATGAAACATAAAAATGAACGGGGAAAGGCTGGCGAGGCGGTTGTGGATGAGATACTGAAACAACAAAGCCTGGATGTGGATGCAGTTTCGGGTGCGACAAACAGCAGCAGAATCATTATGAAAGCGGTAGAAAACGCTCTGGAGAAGGGCTTTACCGGTATATGACAGGAAAATTTGCGATGTTTCATCCGGAATATGGTATACTAATTGCAAAAGTTGGTTTTTGGAGCGGAAACGCTTCTGAATATACGAAAGACAAGATCAACATAGAGGGAGAACATATGACGGAATTCGTAGCAAACTATTTGATGAAATACGAAATAAATGAAGAACTAGCTTATACCATTTCTAATATAGCATCTGTACTGATTATTCTGCTGATCAGTGCTTTGGCATACCTTATAACCAAGAAAATTATTGTCAAGATTCTGGAAACCTTTGTGGCAAAGACCCATTCCAAATGGGGGATGATACTGGTTGAAAACAAGGTGCTGGAACGGATGTCGGCGATCGTTCCCGTTTTTGTCATCCATGCTTTTGCTCCTGTTTTTCCTGCTTTCGCGGTCTGGACTCAGCGGCTGGCTTTTTGCGCTTTTGTACTCGTAATCCTTCTGACCATTGATAAGCTGCTGAATACGGTAGATGGAATCTACCGGAATTATGAGGTGTCCAAGGAACGGCCCATCAAAGGGTATTTGCAGGTTCTCGAGATCATCGCTTATGTTATCGGTGTCATCGTAATCATTTCCACCCTCATTGAACGGTCTCCACTGCTGCTGCTCAGCGGGATCGGTGCAGCAACGGCGGTGCTGCTGCTGATCTTTCAAAATTCGATTCTGGGTTTTGTGGCGGGGATACAGCTGACTGCAAACAATATGGTAAAACTGGGAGACTGGATCGAGATGCCGAAGTACGGTGCAGATGGAACTGTGATGGAAATCTCGCTGCATACGGTGAAGGTTCAAAATGGGGATAAAACCATCACCACGATTCCAACCAATGCGCTGGTGACGGAATCCTTCAAGAACTGGCGGGGGATGCAGGAATCCGGCGGAAGACGAATCAAACGAGCGATTTACATCGATATGACCAGCATCCGCTTCTGTGATGAAGAGATGCTGAACCGATACAGAAAGATCCACTACATTCACCGGTATATCGATGACAAGATTACCGAGATTGAAGCATATAATCAATCCATGAAAATGGATCTGACGGACATTGTAAACGGAAGGCATCTGACGAACATCGGAACTTTTCGGGCATACGTTGACAGCTATCTAACCAATCACCCGAACGTGCATAAAGGGATGACCATGCTGGTACGACAGCTGGACCCGACAGAAAAAGGACTTCCGGTTGAAATTTACGCCTTTTTAAACGAGACAGCATGGACGGACTTTGAAGCGATCCAAGCGGATCTCTTCGATCATATTCTGGCAGTTGTACCGGAATTTGATCTTCGAATCTTCCAGAATCCTACCGGCCATGATTTCCGAAGGCTGCACTACGGAGCAGACAATTAAACAGAAACATACTACAGCAGAAACAGATGATTTGAATAGGGGTTATGATACAGAGAAGGTGCATTTGCAGCTTCTTTTTTATTTATTGCACTTCTTCTTTTTGATCCAATTGCCATTTTGAAATTTTACCTGCATCTAACAGAAATTTTATAGGATTATAACATTAGTATGTCAGAATTTAAATTAGGGAAGATTCGTTTGACAAATAAAACAGAATGCACAATTGGCTCCGATGGAGGGAAAAATTTAATGTTTAATCAACATTTTGGGAATTATTTACTTGAGAAAAAAATATTGAGACCGGAAGAACTGAGAACGGCTTTGGAGGATCAAAAAACTGTCAGAGTAAAGTTAGGAATCCTGGCAATTGATACGGGCTACATGACGGCGGAGCAGGCAGAACGGATCCATCGGCTTCAGGCTGCCAAAGATCGTAAGTTTGGAGAGCTGGCGATTGCGGAAGGTTATCTTACGGAAGAACAGGTGAATGAGCTGCTGAATACACAGAGCTTATCAAACACACTGTTGGGCCAGGTTCTTCTGGAACGGGGGCTATTTACTTTTCAACAATATGAGGAGGTATTGCTGCAATATAGACAGGATACGGGCTTGAATGCTGAAGAAATTCTTGCATTAAAAAACGATGATATCAACAAGATCGCAGAAATCTTTTTAAAAACGCTGTCAGCGGAGCGGGACAGGATTGCCCACGAATATTTCAGTCTCTTTATCAGAAATTTAATTCGATTCATAGACGGTGAAATCCGTATAGAGACAGCAGAAGCAAAAAAGGAATACCTCTTTCCGTATCTGGTTACTCAGCCGATCCTTGGAGAATATGGCTTTTTTGGAGGGTTTTCTGCTGATGAAGCTGTGCTGATAAGAGCCGCTTCCATTTATGCGGAAGAACCCCTTGATTCTATGAATCTTACAGCTGAGGATTCTCTGAAAGAGTTTCTGAATTGTCATAATGGATTGTTTTTGTCGCATTTGTCACATAATGGAGTTGAGCTTGATCTTATGCCTGCTAAACTGATGCGAGACGGCAAGCTTCAGCCTGATGACACGGTATATGTTATTCCCTTGCACTTGAGTTTTGGACGTGTGGATTTTCTCTTTGCTGAAAGGCAGCCTGCGTTTCAGGAGTGTGAAACCCATCTTATTTCAAAGTGCAGTTCATTCTAAAGGGAGGTGCAATTCATGGCTAGAATCCTTATCGTAGACGATTCCATCGTATCTCGGAAGAAACTGAAAATTATCCTGGAAGAGGGCGGGCATCAGGTGGCGGGAGAAGCTGGGGAAGGGCTAGAAGCGATACAAAAATATAAGACGTTATCTCCTGATCTTGTTACAATGGATGTTACTATGCCTGATATGGATGGCGTCTCTACCCTAAAACTAATCATAGAGTACAACCCATCTGCCAAGGTCATTATGATCACGTCTCTGGGCAAAAACACAACAATGCTGGAGGCGCTGAGCGCGGGAGCCAGCGACTTCATAACAAAACCATTTTCAGATCGTCAGGTGAGAGATGTAATCAGCGGAGTTTTGGAACACTCAGTCTGATTCTGAGCCAATAAGGACGTAAGAGATCAACCGCTCGATAAAAAAGGGGTCCACAGGCTCACCTGTGATCAACAACCGATAAAAGAGAGGAGCAAAGAGCAGATCAATCAAAAGCTCAAGATCCAGATCTTTTTTCAACTCATGGCGTGCTTCCGCCTTCTCCAATATGGCTTTTGAAATGAGACGCCTGGGATGGAAATAGCGATTCCGGTATTCTTGAGCCACGTTGCTGTCAGACTGTCCTTCTGCAATCAATTCCAGAAGGACCTTGCCTTTGGAGCTTGTAAGAAAGCTTGCAAGACTGCTGATCTGAATAAATAGATCTTCTTTGACCGAACCAGTATCCGGAATACCAAGCATTGACACCGTGGCATCAAAAAATCCGTCCAGCACCACCGCTGCCTTATTGGGCCACCATTTGTAGATCGTCGCTTTGCTGACGCCTGCTCTTTCAGAAATCCCTTCTATTGTAATCGACTTGAAGCCGTTTTCAACCAGCATCTCATAAGCTGCGCTGAGAATGGCTTTTCTTGTTTCCTCACTCCGAGGGCGGCCAAGCTTCTTCTCCATCATGCTTCTTCCCTTCTTATAATATACGATACGTATATTATATATCTAATTGCCGAGAAAATAAACATTGACATTTATAAACGATGCGTATAGAATTTAATTAATGAACGAAGCGTTTATTAATTAAATGTACGAATATTGCCTTGTAATAGGACGGATGTGCATTGTGTGTGGCAGCTGGATCAATGAGCTTATTTCTTGTAATTGAAGGGCTTAGCATCCGAATAGAAATGGAGTGAAAGAAATGGAACGTGAATCACAAAAAAGAAAAGAAATATCAAGAGGGCTGATGTTTCTTCTGGCAACAGCATGCGGCCTGATTGTAGCAAATTTATATTACGCACAGCCTCTTGTGGGACCCATAGGAGAGACGATAGGCACGTCGCCGGGTGCTTCGGGACTCATCGTAACGATGACGCAGCTGGGGTATGCTGCAGGATTGCTGTTTCTTGTTCCGCTCAGCGATCTGATCGAAAATCGGCGCTTGCTTTTATCCATATTGACCGTTGACGTGATTGGCCTTGTATTTGGGGCATTCGCAGGGAGGGCATCTTTGTTTTTTACTGCGGCGATTCTCATCGGTGTTGGATCGGTGGCTGCACAAGTGTTGGTACCACTGGCATCACATCTTGCGCCGGAGGAGCAACGGGGCAAGGTCGTGGGAAATGTGATGAGCGGCCTGCTTCTTGGAATTATGCTGGCAAGGCCTGCGGCAAGCCTTATTGCGGGGATCTGGAACTGGCAGATGGTCTTTCGCCTGTCTGCAATCATCATGGCAATCCTTGCTGTGATACTGGTAAGGATTCTTCCAAGGAGATTTCCAAGATCTTCAGAGGGCTATGGAACCATTATGATTTCAATGGGAGCGCTTCTTCTGAAAACATCGGTGCTTCGCAGAAGAGCACTCTATCAAGCGGCCTTGTTTGGAAGCTTCAGCCTATTCTGGACGGTGGTTCCTCTCTGGCTTTCGCAGCACTTTCACCTATCACAGAAGGAAATCGCAATCTTTGCTTTCGCTGGAGTTGCAGGAGCTATCGCGGCGCCCATTGCCGGAAGACTTGCGGATAGAGGGCTTTCGGGAAAGCTGAACGGTTTTGCTTTTCTCGCTGCGGTTCTTTCGTTTGGCGTAACTCATATTCTTGAAAGCAAGCTGGCCGTATCCCTTATGATCTTTTGTTTCGCCGCAATCCTTTTGGATATGGCTGTTTCAGGGAACCTGGTTCTCAGTCAGCAGGTGATCTATGGTTTGGGTGATGAAATAAGAGGCAGGGTAAATGGGATCTTTATGGCAGTATTTTTCGTGGGAGGAGCGATCGGCTCTGCATTAGGAGGCTTGTCCTATTCGCTGGGTGGCTGGACAGCTGCATCTATGATTGGAATGGGAATGCCAGCGGCAGCATTTCTATATTATCTGACGGAGAAAAGAGAAAACGAAGATACTCTTGTCTGATGCAGAGAGCTGCTTTGGCGTCCCTGCAAGAAGAATTTCCCCAGAACATTGGGAAGATCAGATCAGTATACCGAGACATCTGACTTCAATCCGGAGGATGATCTTGAGCAGCTACGGACTCATGGCTGTTGCCTTCAGGCGATACTGGGTTGGAAATGTAAGAACCTGGTAAACATACAGTATTCTTACAGCTTTTATATGCGCCTTGACGCGACTGAACCATTTCATAAACCGCATTGTCATTCAGCAGTAGAAAAAGTGACTTGAACAAAATGGCAGCCAGCGTCTTAAGACGCTGGCTGCCATTGAGAGTTAGTAGATTTTGCTATAGCGGTTACTCCTTGTTTCTGCAATAAAGCTGATTCCGCTCGTCAAAGCAAAATCCGCTTGCCAGGAGCGCTCCGCAGGATGCCCCATTTTCTGCTTCCGGCTGGACGATGATTCTTTCCGCATCCACTTGCTGAAACACTTTGCCTGCAAGCAATTGAATGATGCCCTTTCCCAGGCCTTTTCCGAGGTATTCTTCCTTACCGATGAGATAATCAAGACTGTAGCTTCCTTCGACGGGAATGTCACCATACCATTCTTCCCCGGCATTCGCGCAGGGGTAATACTGGCAGAAACCGACGGGTTTCCCTTCGTAGAGCGCGATGAAATGCGTGATGAAGCTGAATTCACCTGTACGTCCTTTGATTTCCGTCAGCCATGCATCAGGGTCTTCATACCATTTCAAGATATATTCCTTGTTCAGCCAGACACTCAATAATGGGATATCCTCATCTGTAAATCTTCTTAATTTTAACTGTTCCATACGATTTCCTCCTAAGGAAGCGCCGAATCAGCACTTCTCAAAATGATAGATGGTCTTTTTAGAGTTGGATCAGGGATTTCATGGAGGACCTCGGATGTTTATGGAATATTAACATGGGTATCTGATGTAATACAGCATATCGTTTCCTCCTGTCTTATGATTTTTTCCGGGCTGGTTTCTATATTGTTGTCAACTATTTTACTGTATTTTGCTCAATATTGATAGTAATTTACCATAAAATTCGGTAAAATGAATCTTGATATCAATTCTGTAATATAGTTGGTTGATACAAAGGTTGAAACGATGCGACTTTCGGGAGGTGCCTGAGATAAAACTGAAATATACGGCAATCACTATCATTATCATGGGAATTATTTGCTCCGCCACAATTATTTTCTTTCTATTTTCTCTTGCTGAAGTTGGAAATATCTACATCGGAAAAACAGAAGAGACAATTTTGGAATTAAAAAAGGATTTTATTAAGGATACCGTCAGCAATTTAATCACTGAGATCGATAACCAACGAAAAATAAAAGTGCATCTCATGGAGGATGCAGCGATAGGCGCAACTGATGACATTGAGGGCGAAATGGTTTTGGAGAGTAGTGCCTTCATTAATTTCATCGAAAAGTTTTTTGGCGAGACTTCCGAATATGAGCATTGGACTGTTGTCTATTGGGATAGGAGAGAAGACAGGGCAGTTTACGACAACCACAACATGGCGGAGGATACATGGGAGTCAACCCTTCAACATCTGGAACATGAGCTGGCTGTTTACAGGGTTTTGGACCAAGGGGATAAGACAGTACTGCTTGGTGTTAAGAAAAGTTATCTGGATGAACTGGTAAAAGATGATGTCTCAAATATGGTGAGAAATTTAACCTTCAATGATGGATCTTATATTTGGATCAATGAGATACTAAACTATGAAGGAGGGGAGAATTATGCAATCAGAAAAGTTCATCCCAATCTGCCAAATACAGAAGGAATGTACCTTTCTACAGATATGACGGATATTAAAGGGAACCATCCTTATCTCACAGAACTTCAGGGAATTAAAAAGGATGGAGAATTGTACTTTTCTTATTATTTCAAAGAACTGAACAGTGACAAAGTATCAAGAAAACTGACTTATGCAAAACTGTACAAAGAGTTCGACTGGGTGATTGCAATGGGAGTCTATCAAGATGATATTCAATCCTATGTGGATCAAACAAATCTTGAGAGTAATAAGCTGGCATCGAAGCTGACATTGGTTTTGGTTTCAATGTTCGTTATTATACTGCTCTTGAGCTATTTTGTGATTCTGGTGGTTCAAAAGTTACATCACCTGCAATCCAAAAGTCAACT
>JAQSXD010000112.1 GCA_029266295.1 Bacillota bacterium
AAATAAAAAAGTGGTAGTAGAAATCGTTCAATAAAGATTCTGCAATACTGCGTTCGTGGCACATATATCGGATATATGTGCCCGTATTTTTTGATATAGTGGGCAAAACGGACAGCAGCGAGCGAAGTGAGCCTGTGACGGAAGGCCGCTCACGGGAACCATGGGTTCCCTAGCGGAAGTGGCGAAGCCACTATTTTAACGAAGAGGAATTATGGAAAAGAGAAAAATTGGACAAGTTGTTAACGTGGTCGGACTAAAAGGGGAACTGAAGGTGTACCACTATTCCGACTATAAAGAGCGTTTCGAAGAATTGTCTGAAATCTATCTAGATCAAAAACTGGTGAAGATTGAAGGCGTTCGCTATATGAAGGATATGGTAATCCTGAAACTCGCCGGAATTGGTGATCGGACAGAAGCAGAAAAACATAAGGGTAAGGATCTTTTTATTGAGAAAAAAGATGTGAGGGTGCTTCCGGAAGATACTTATTATATATATGATCTTATTGGACTTGCGGTGCAGGATGAAAGCGGAGCATCTTTGGGATCCCTTTGTGACGTGATTCAGAACAGTTCACAGGATCTTTATGAAATAAAAAAAGAAGATGGCAATAAATTCATGATCCCGGCTGTGGAAGAATTTATTTTAAAGATTGATATGGAAAATAGAGTGATGACCGTCAGACTGATCGAAGGTCTGCTGGATCTTTAGGGAAGCGATGACTCGATTTAAGCAGCGCTTCCTTAGAAAGATATGAAGAGAATATGAAAATTGAGGTTTTAACATTATTTCCAGAGATGTTTCGGCCGGTTACGGAAGAAAGTATCTTGGGAAGAGCCAAAGAGAGTGGAATCTTAGATATCCGGCTGACAAATATCAGAGACTTCAGTCAGAGCAAGCATAAGAAGGCAGACGATTATCCATTTGGCGGCGGAGCCGGTATGGTGATGCTTGCGGATCCGGTTTTTCGAGCATTGGAGCATGTAGAAGCCCGGGAAAAGAAAATCCTTTATATGTCGCCTAGAGGAAGGATGCTGGACAAAGAACTTGTTGGTGAACTGTCCCAGCGTTCGGAGCTGGTTATTTTATGCGGCCATTATGAGGGAATCGATCAAAGAATTATCGATCATTGGGAGATGGAAGAGGTTTCCGTGGGAGATTATATCCTGACAGGAGGGGAGCTGCCCGCTATGATCGTCATTGATGCGGTAGCTCGGATGATCCCTGAGGTTCTTGGAAGCAGCAATGCTCACGATGAGGAATCCATTTATTCGGGCCTTTTGGAATATCCGCAGTACACGAAACCGAGAGAATACGCAGGCATGGAAGTTCCGGAGGTTCTTGTTTCCGGAAATCATAAGCTGATTCACCTCTGGCAGTTTGAAAAATCCCTGGAGCTGACGAAGCAGCGTCGTCCAGACCTTTGGGAAGCCTATATAAAAGCGGAAAAAAACTTAACAAAAGACGAAAAGAAAATCCTGCAGAAAATGCTGGAATCCTCTGATGGATGACAGTTGAATCGGAGGGGATTTTAATATATACTAAATGCAGCCAATGAAGCAAAATCCATCGATTTTGCCAGCAATAGTAAAAGTAAGGATTCGGCGGAGGTTAGGACAAGCTATGAAAACAAAGAACAGACTGATGATGCTGTTTTTTTTCACCTTAGTCATCCTTTTTGTAATCATTTACGTATTTCCGAATGTAACCGGTGCGCTAAAAAAAACGGAGATTATTCAGTATGGAAGTATTCAGGTGACGGATCATGTTACGGCATATCTGGTGCGGAATGAAACTGTTTTTTTTGCCAATAAGTCCGGCAGCGTCCATTACAATGTCAAAGAAGGGGAAATGGTGCGAAAGGGTGTAAAAATCCTTGATATTACATCAGGAGTACAGGATGAAGTAGAGAGCCAATATGGGAAGATCACAGATCGTATTTCCAGATTCAACGGCGGCGAAAGCATTTTCAGTGACGATTTGAAACAGATCAAGGTACAGATCGCCAAATTGGAAACAAAGCAAAGTGAAGCGCTCAGCGAGGGAGAGATCGAGCAGGCAGAGCGGTTTGGCCAGCAGATAGAACGGCTGAACCAGAAAAGGGATTCCATACAGGCACCGGATTCGGCAGCAAAAGAAGAAATCATGCAGCACAATCAGACTATTAACAGTACCGCGGGCGTTATTCCCCAGGATTATATCAGCAGAACCAGCGGGGTCATCAGTTATTATATTGACGGCTATGAATCCGAATTTACACCGGAAAATATGACACTGCTGAGCCGGGACAAGGTTGAAGGTCTGAGTATTGAAGTCCAGAACCTGGCTAGGGAGATCACCCAGACAAAAGAACCTTTATACAAGATTGTCGACAATAAGTTCTGGTACGCTGTATTCTGGGTAGCCCCGGAAAATATTATGAAGTATGAAAAAGGAAAAACTGCAACCATCAACCTCCCGCTGGGACCGGTAGAAGGTAAAATTTATGATATTGTGGATGCAGGTGATGAATTTTTGGTTATACTTGAATTTAATCGATATTATGAAGAGTTTGCCCAGATCAGAAAGATTGAAGCGGATGTCGTCACATCGGATTATAAGGGTCTGACCATAAAAAATGAGAGTATTACAACGAAAGATGGTCAGCCGGGTGTCTATGTTAAGGACAAAAGCGGGCAATATGTTTTTAAGCCTGTAAAGATCATTACCAGCGATGGAGAATGGTCGCTTGCAGAGGTCTCCTATTTTTACACCGATAATGGGGCCACAAAGGTGGACACGGTGAATATCTATGATGAGATATTAAAAAATCCGAAATAAGATAAAGGTGGGCAAACATGGGAATCAGGGAAAATATCGAAGAAATAAACCGGATAAAAGCCGAAGCGGAAATCAAGGCAGGAAAAAAGCCGGGAGAGGTTCTTCTGATTGGAGTAACAAAGACTAGATCATCCGAAGAGATCAACAAAGCCATTGAAGCGGGAATCACAGATATCGGAGAAAATAAGGTTCAGGAGATCCTGGATAAATTTGATTTCGTTAAGCCTGTTCGCTGGCATATGATTGGACATTTACAAACAAATAAGGTAAAATATATTATCGACAAGGTATCTTTGATTCACTCTGTCGATTCCTTCCGTCTGGCTGAGGAAATCAACAAACGGGCAGAGCAGCATCAGCTTGTAATGGACATTCTGGTGCAGGTTAATTCTGCTCAGGAGGAAAGCAAGTTTGGAATTACCTCTGGAGAAACGGGAGAACTGATCGAATCAATCCTTGAAAACTGTCCGCATATCAGGATCAGAGGACTGATGTGTATTGCTCCATTTGAGGATAATCCTGAGGATGTGAGGATTTACTTCAGGGAGGTTAAAGGGCTCTTTGACAAATACTCGAAGCATGCTCATGCAGGGATCGATTTCCAATATCTCTCTATGGGAATGTCCCATGATTTTGAAGCGGCTATCCTTGAGGGATCCAATATGATTCGAGTAGGAACGGCGATCTTCGGAGAACGAAATTACAATAAGCAACTATAAACTTTGAAATGAAATGTGATGAACAGTGCCAATGATAAATACCAACAGGAGGTAAAATAATGGGAGATGGTTTTTTTTATAAACTGAAGACATTGATCGGTATCGAAGAAATCGAAGAGGAGGATCAACCGGAAGAAGTTCATTCCACGTCGGCATCCCTTGAGAGAAAGCCGATGGATCCCAGAGGCTCATATATGTCTGCAAGAAGTGATATGAAAGAGGCTAAGGAAATTAAGGATACAAGAGTTCTGCCGATGCAGAATAAAAGCACACCTCAAAGCACAGCTCAGTTTAAAATGGTTGTCATCGAACCGAAGAGTTTTGATGAATGCCCGAAACTGGTGGATAATTTGAAGGCTAAGAAACCTGTGATCATCAATCTGGAAAAGGTTGAGACCGATACTGCAAGAAAGATATTCGACTTTCTGAGCGGAGCCACATATGCCTTGAACGGAAATGTTCAAAAGGTTGCCAACAACATATTTATTTTTGCACCCGAGAATGTGGATGTGACCGCAAATATCGATCACAAAGGCATCGATTTCAGCGGCTCTCCCAAGAATGTTTGGAGATAATGTATGATTTATGTTTTGATTAATGCCATTAACACTTTCTTTCAGATCCTTGTGTATCTGATTATTGGAAGAGCGATTCTCAGCTGGTTTGTAAGAGCTCCTTATGGGAACCTTTACAGAATTTACGCGGCTATCATGCAGATCACGGAGCCCATGCTTGCTCCATGCAGAAATTTACTTGGAAGATTCAGACTAAACACGATGATTGACTTTTCGCCGATTTTAGCAATTATCGCGTTGACCGCAATCAACAATCTGGTAATCCGTCTCATTATTATGATATTTTAAACGGGACTACAGCGAGGTATATAAATGATTACTCCTTTAGATATCCAAAACAAAGAGTTTGCGAAGGCTGTCCGTGGCTACAAAGAAGAGGATGTGGACGGTTTTCTCGATCTGCTTACCCTTGATCTTGAGAAGCTGCTGGAAGAAAATCGCAGACTGAAGGATCAAACCAAAAGTCTGAATGCGGAAGTGGAACGTTATCGCAATTCGGAGGGTGCAGTTCTGGAGACCCTTGAAGCAGCAAAAGCATTGATGGGTGATATCTCAGCAAGTGCTGAAAAACGGGCCGAAATACTGCTGAAAAATGCCGAACTGGATGCAGAACTCATTCAACGAGAAGCGAAAGAGTCCGTGGAACGATTGAATGAGGAGATGGTTTCTACAAGAAATCGGTTAAACATATTCCGAACAAGATATCGGAGCCTGTTAGAGTCAGAGCTGGAGAAGTTTGATAATCTTAGTGCTGAGCTTTTTGCTGATAAAGTGATAGAGGAACTAAAGCCTTATACAGAAGAGAGACCGGTATCGATGGAAAAGCGCTCCTTTGGCAAAGAAACCATTACAAATTTGAGAAAAGGAGACGGGGTATAACGGATTCCCCTTATTATAATGTACTTTATCATTATCGCATTCATTCTAATTGCTGATCAAGGGATCAAATATCTGATTCAGGCTGCTATGGAGCTGAATCAGTCTATTCCGCTAATAGACGGCATCTTCCATATCACTTATATTCACAATTATGGAGCGGCATTCAGTATCCTGCAAAACAAGACAGTATTTCTCATCGCAGTACAAGTGATTGTAATCAGCGGAATACTGATCTATCTAATCCAGAAGAGAAAAACAGAACACACGATGCTGCTTCTGAGCCTGGCATTGATCGTTGCCGGAGGCCTTGGAAATCTCATTGATAGAGCGGTGAATGGATATGTTATAGACTTTTTGGATGTGAGAATCTGGCCGATTTTTAATATTGCGGATATTTCCGTCTGTGTGGGCTGCGGGTTGATGGTTTTGTATGTTCTTATTATTGAACCGAAACGAAGCAGGAGTAAAATTTAATGGAGCAAGAAAACAGCTTATTTGAATTGATGATAGAAGAGGATTTGAAAGGGACCAGGCTTGATTTGGTCCTTTCGCTTCTTATAGAGGAAACGTCAAGGAGCCACCTGCAAAAACTCATTGAGCAGGGAAAAGTCACCGTCAATGGGGCGGTGAATGATTTAAAAAAATACAAGGTAAAGACCGGTGATCTGGTTACTGTGTCAGTGCCGGAACCGGTTCTTCTTGATGTGGCAGCGGAAGATATTCCGATCGATATTGTTTATGAAGATGAGGATGTGCTGGTGATCAACAAGCCAAAGGGCATGGTCGTTCATCCTGCAGCTGGGAATTACAATGGAACGCTGGTGAATGCAATTTTATATCATTGCAAAAGTCTGTCCTCGATCAATGGAGTCATTCGCCCCGGAATTGTTCATCGGATCGATAAGGATACAAGCGGACTTCTCATGGTTGCAAAGAATGATGTCGCCCATAGAAGTCTGGCTGAGCAATTGGCAGCGCACTCCATCACAAGGGCATATCGAGCAGTGGTGTACCATAATTTTCAGGAGGACGAGGGAACGGTGGATGCTCCTATTGGCAGAGATCCAAACAATCGGCTGCGCATGGCGGTGAACCGCATGAACGGCAAGGACGCGGTTACTCATTTCAAGGTACTGGAGCGATTTGGCGCCTTTACGCATCTGGAAGCGAGGTTGGAAACCGGAAGGACCCATCAGATTAGGGTTCATATGGCATATATCAATCATCCATTGCTGGGGGATGCGGTTTACGGGCCGAAAAAGCGTGTTCTCGGTGTTGAATCCCAGATGCTCCATGCGAAACTGCTGGGATTTCGTCATCCAAGAACCGGCGAGAATATGGAGTTTGACAGTCAGCTCCCTGATGAATTCAAACGTATTTTAACCAAGCTAGGAGGGACATCCTATGAGTAAAGTTACCTTCAAACCCGGAACCATGGTAAACCCTGTTCCTGTTGTCATGGTAACCTGCGGGGATATGAAAGCGGAATCTAATATTATAACCATTGCCTGGACCGGAATCGTAAATTCAGAACCCCCGATAACCTATATCTCTGTAAGAAAATCAAGGCATTCCCATGCCATGATCGAAGGCTCAGGAGAATTTGTTATCAATCTGACCACGGAGAAACTGGCATTTCAGACCGATTACTGCGGTGTCAAATCCGGTCGCGATGTCAATAAATTTCAGGAGCAGAAGCTTACCCCTGTTCCGGGACAGCATGTAAAATGCCCGATGATAGAGGAAGCACCCGTCAATTTAGAATGCCGGGTGAGAGAAGTGCACCAATATCCGTCCCACGATATGTTTGTGGCGGATATTTTAGCGGTTCATGCGGACGAGAGCTTGTTTCACGAAAACGGCAAACTGGAGCTGGAACGCGCGGGCTTGCTCTGCTACAGCCATGGTGAATATTTCGGCCTTCAAAAACACCCTCTTGGAAAATTTGGCTATTCCATCATGAAGCCAAAGACGAAAAAAAGGACTGCTTCAGAAGAAAGAATCAACAAGCAAAAAAGATGGTCAAACAAAAAAGGCTGATACCGTCGAAATCAGCCTTTTGGCGACAGGTTCCCCTTCTGAGAATAACGAGTAACGATTTGAATTTGAGAAAAAGGGAATATCGTATTATAGAGTTCTAACGTATTGCAGACAACTGGTGCAGACATATCCGTTTTTAAAGCCGGTGATATCCTCCAGCCCGCCGCATAATCCGCAGCGTAATTCTCCTATCCTGGTGAATTGATATCTTGTTGTTTTGTTGCTTTTAACCTTCATACTTAACCTGCTTTCTTTCTGAATTAAGAGGAGAATTCGTCTCAGTTTTGAGAGGAACCTGTCGCTTCCTTATAGGAGCAATTTCATTTTATGGCGGGGCCCGAAAGAAAGCAATAGCATACTAATTTAATGTAATAAGTAGTGCACGAAATGTAATAATTTATCATATTATGTAATATATTGTCCGAATTTGGAGGGTCGCTCTATGTACAGTACATTTCAATTGCATAACGGTCAAGTTCCGCTTACGGGGTATGTGTGGACCGTGGATCAGCCGAAAGCGGTTGCTTGCCTGGTACATGGAATTGGTGAACATGCCGGAAGATATGACCGAATTGGGGAGGCCTTTCAGGAATATGGAATCTGTCTCATTGGAGTGGATTTGAGAGGACACGGGCTGTCGGCAGGAAAGAGGGGACATACTGCCCCAAGAGCAGAAATTCTTCGTGATATCGACCTGCTGATTGACCATACGAGAAAGATCTATCCAAATGTGCCCATTGTCCTTTATGGCCATAGCATGGGTGGAAATCTTGCATTGGATTACCGGAACAGAGGGAAATACCGTTCTGTTCCCGCGGGCTATGTAATCACTTCTCCCTGGTTGATTTTGCTGCGGAAGATTCCCTTTTATCTCTATCAGTTTTCTAAGCTTATGGCGGTATTCAAACCGGATTTTACAATGAATTCTAACATAAAAAACGAGGAACTGGGCAATTCCGGGATCATCGCGAAACAGGAGAACAAACATCTCATGCATGGAAAGATTACGGTCAGAACGGCCCTTGACGGATTTGAAACAGCAGATAGACTGCTTCAGGAGCGGGTTAGCGCAGACGGCAGTGCTGCATTGAAACCATTTCTTCTGATGCAGGGTGATGCAGATCAAATCTGCGACCCCGAGGGAAGCAGGCGACTGGCTCGATTGGAAGCAGAACACTGCACCTATATGGAATGGCCGGATTTATACCATGAAATTCATAGCGGAGGCGCTGTGTCAGACGGTACGGAAGTAATAGAGGTCATTGCACAATGGATTATAAGAACTACGATTCATACCATGGAATAGTTTCCATGGTATTTTTTGTGATTTTGCTGTACGACTTGAAATTATAAATCGATCAGTGAATAATATATATAGAAACGGGAATAAAAAATTAATCCATATCGTGGAACCCATCTTGAACAACTTCTAAATAATTAGGAGTGTTCCGTAGACCCCTTTCAGATACTCCTAATTATTAAATTCATCATGAAAGGAGATTTATATGTTTATGAACAAAGAGAACAGCCCGATCTGTAAAATCAAGTCCAATCAAAAACAAATAAAGATTCCTGTAGATGGTCAATTGAGTAAAAATGGAACAATTGTCAAGAATACGAGTACTGCCGGTGAAGTAGACTATTCGATCGCGAACCTCGTAGATGGTATTAACAAAGCGGGATTTAAGTCCGTTTATTCCTGCTCTGGATTAAAAAAAGACCACCCCAACCGTGAAACAAAACCCGGCGGGGGATATATCAGTTTTCTGATTCAGGACAATGAACTGGATGCCATTGCGTGGATCAAAAACGCTGCTCATCGTTTTAACTTGTCGGTGGAACAGACAACGATCAACAGTAAACCTGCCTTGGTCGTCAGAATTGATAAAGATAAGGAAGGAAATTCTCTGACGGATCGAATCAGGATCGCGAATGAGTCTGGGGAGGATGCCTGCATGGGCTTTAAAACTCGACCTTACGGAGCCTTCACGAAGGATCTCGAAGATATTATTCTGCGCTGCGGAGGTTTGATTTACGATACGGATGAAAAAATTGAAGCAGTCTGGAGGAAATTTTGCTCCATGCTGCTGCCGGGCACGAGGATCAAAAATGCAGGCTGAAAAGACGAGGCTGCCGGATTACGGCAGCCTTGGATTTACATAAACTGTTCTGTTGTCTGTAAAGATAACCATCCCAGGTTTTGCTCCGTTTGGCTTTTTTACATGTCGCACCTGTGTATAATCTACCGGAACATTTTCAGAATCTCGGCCTTTGCTGTGGTATGCAGCAATGGCTGCGGCTTCAAAGATTGCAGTTTCTGTCAGACCTTTTCCTTCGGTGAACAGGATTACATGAGAGCCGGGGATATCCTTCGTGTGGAACCAGACATCTTTTGGGGAAGCAGTCTTAAA
>JAQSXD010000113.1 GCA_029266295.1 Bacillota bacterium
TGTTGGCGCTTCTGGTACACCTAAAGGTGTTGCGCTAATTTTCGCAGAGGATCCTATGACAGAAAAATCATCACCCAAAGCACGGACTTCAAACTGATACGTAGTTCCATTCAAAAGATTCCGCATCGTAAAAGAATTACCGCCCACGTCGGACCATGCCACATCATCTTTATAGACCTTATAGCTGCCTGCGCCGGGGAAGCTATCCCAGGTCAGTTTTACCTGCTTATTTCCTGCCTTTGCAGTCAGTTCCAGCGTATCACCGCCGGGTTCCTCGTCTGGAACATAGTTCATCACCATTACATCGCCGGCTTGAATGTAAGAGACATAGGGGATTCCATCATGGGCTGAGAGAGAGAGACCTGACACAATATAGGTGGAGGCATAGCTGTTGCTGCCATCTGCTGGTTTCCAACTTTGGTCTTGCGGGTGATATTTTTTTACAATTGCGTAGCTGGAGGGACCTTGATACGCAACGTAAAGAGTATCTTCATCATCCATGTAAATGGACGGATTTGTTACCTTGAAATCACGGATCATTTCTTTCCCCAATGGTACCCAATGAGAATTTACCAGCATTTTCACAACGCAGCTGGCGTTGTCTTCTGAATCCTTTTCTGCATAGGTTATTAGAGGGATGTTTTCAAATACGTACAGGTAAGGATCAGTGCCGTTCGCCGAAACAGCTGATTCGCCTACCACTGACCAGTCTGTCGTTAGGTTTTGCTTAGAATTTTTATATGCCTCCACACTTCCAGTACCTGTGCTGCATGATACAAAGATAAAACCTTCGCTCATATCGCACTGTACGGAAAGTGATTGAGCACCAGTCACGGTTATGGGCTCGCTGAAGTACTGGAAACCATTTTCATACTTTAAGCAGGTAATGAAGGTTGGCGTACTCCACACGATATAGGGAACACCGCTTGAAACATCCAGCGCCAGATCAGTGGCACCAGCCAGATCAGAGTTGGCATTTGAATATTCATCCCAAATAGTAACCCACCCATTACCTTCGTCATATTTCATTAATGCCAATGTCATCATATCGTAATCAGTACTTAAATATGCGAAATAAGGAATGCCATTGTAGACTTCAAAGTCATACTTCAATATGGTTGCGTCGGTGACGAAACCGTCAGGCTCGTGGTCATCTCCCAGATCCACCGTTTCCCAGGTGTCGCCGGAAAGTTTCTTAACCACAGCTTTTCTGCCAGTGGACTCACCCGTGCTGTCATCTCCTAACCTTGCTTCTGCGCTGCCACCAGACTGCGCTGGTTCAAGATAGGCAACGTAGGGGATGCCGTTTGAGATGGATAGGATGGTGGAAGCTGAATCTGGCACAGCAGTTTCGGGATGGACATTCTCTCCCACCTGGGTCCAGGAAGTTCCAGTTCCAGCATATACCGGTGCGCTGATTCCGAGTGGAATCAGAAGGGAAAGGACCAAGAGCATACTCAAGAACTTTTTAACTTTTGGATAATTTCGTAGTAATAATAGATTGTACATCAAATTCCTCCTTTTCTGATGTTTCCGCTAATCGTTAGCAGGGATTTCTCTCTTATTCTACATTTTTCGCATCAACAAAAAATAAACAAGACTCCGGGAAAAGGAACCGGAGTCTTGTTTTTCAGCAAATTTTTTTCTTTTCATTGAGGAAATGGGGAATTACAGTAAATAAAAATCTATTATTCCATAAGCTTACGCAGCTTTTCTTGAGGTTTTTCCCCCAGTTCATTCATCAAAAGATTCTCAAAGCAAAGGTAGAGGCGGTGAGCTTCCATTTTTCTGTCTGTCAATAAGTAAAGCTTTATCATGCTGCCGCAGGCATCTTCATTGAGAGGATCAATGGACAAAATTACTTGATAGATTCTCTCGGCAGCTTCATAATCCAGATTACTTCTATGATACTCAGCAGCAGCTAAAAGGGCTTTGGTTAAACTGCTTTCAAGGTTTCTCGATTTCACGAAGGACCATTCATAGGCCTTGCCTTGAAAGAGTTCTCCGCCATAAAGCTCGATCAGAAGGTCGGTTGCATCGAGGAAGCTGCTACGGCTGGTTTTGCTCAGCAACTTTTCGAGTTCGTACAAGTCACAGGAGATGAGCTCGGTATTGATGCGGATTTCCTTATGGGTTGTGGTGATACATTTTTCAAGTCCAAAGGGGCTAAGGGCCTTGCGGATATAGTACACCGTCGTATTGATATTCTTCAAGGCCTTATCCGGATCCAAGTCGTCCCACAGAGTATTAATAATTTCATCACGGCTTACCTTGCGCTTAAAGATAAGAAATGCAAAGAGCTCTTCCGTTTTTGGTGACCTCCAGCTGATCGTTCCGAAATTTGGGTTACTGGGGGCAGCTTGGAACCCGCCAAGACAGGAAACCCTTAAATATTGAGCGGTTTGACGTTCTGCGCAGGCCCGTAAAAGCCGCTGGATTGTTTTCTCTAGACGGTCATTTCTTATGGGCTTCAACAGATAATCCACGGCCTCCAATTCAAATGCAGTGACGGCGTATTCATCGTAACCTGTCACAAAAACAACGTTGATGGAACTGTCGATCTCCTGAATTTTGCTTGCAAGGGTGAGACCGTCAACTTCTGGAATACAAATATCCAAAAAAACAGCATCAACTTTGGCGCCCTCAATGAATTTGAGCGCATCGGCAGCAGTATAAAAAAGCCCGCAAATTTCAATATCGGGTAACTCTTTAAGCATATCTCCAAGACGTTTCAGGGACAGTTCTTCATCGTCTACTAGAATGACTTTCATTTTGCGTTGCCTCCGGAAATTCTCTTTCAATTTCAATAACGAACAATAACAGGATTTGGTTAGCTTATGGAATCTTTCTTGACAGCCAACTTAGTTTTTGCAGAAACTTTTTCATTGAATGGAAGCTGAAATGAAACTCTTGTTCCATAACCTTTATGGCTCCGAATCTCCAGTTCAGTACCGTAGATCAGACGCAGCCTCTGATTGATATTCCATATTCCCACGCCGTTTTCATCTGGGATTTGACTTAAAAGCTGATTCACTTGAGACGGTTCCATACCAATCCCGTTGTCTTCAATGGTGAATACAGCCTTTTCATGATCTCTTTGAATGGAGATGATTACGGTGCCACCGTTCACACTGGCCATTAGCCCGTGTCGTACGGCATTTTCCACCAAGGGCTGCAGGATGAGCGGAGGGATAGGAAGATTAATGCTTTCATCAATCTCATATTGGACATTAAGGCGTCTGCCGAATCGTACTGTTTCAATGTTCAGATAAGCTTCCAGTAGTTCCGTCTCTTTTTTTACTGTAGTTAGGGAATCAAGGGTTTTGAAATCAAAGCTGCCTCTCAGGTATTGGGAGAGCTGTATAATCACATCTTCTGCTTTGTCAGGAGACTCCCTGCATAAAGCTGCGATGGAATTTAAGGCATTAAAGAGAAAATGCGGCTTGATTTGCGATCTTAAAAAAGCAATTTCAGCATCTCTGGTGCGCTTCATTGATACTTTTAAATTCGTCAAGGCATCGTAATAGTGCATGGACAGAAGGAAAATCATCATAATTGCGAAAATAATAATATAAATCTGACTCAGAGTTGGATCTTCAACAAGGGAGACCGCAAAGAGAATGCTGTCCACGGAGTAAAGATTAATCGCCAAAATAGCCGTAAAAAGAAGCAAGTAATCAAGAAAATCCGTGCTCTTGCTGCGGAAAAACAATCGGGTAGTTCTTATAAACAGAATCGTTAGAAGTACAGTGTTTAACACCATAATAAAGGGATGCAGTTTGTAGTAAAGGTAGATCGGAAGCAGCAGCACAGCAACGAGATAGCAGCTGTAAAGCAGCGTAACGATTTTCATCATGCGCAGAGATACGATCCCTTTTCTTGTGTAATAGAATATAGAGGTAACGGCAATCAGGCTTGCAGACAGAAAAAAATCTTTCATTTTGAAGATCATTTCAAATGGGATATATGGCATAATCATAGCCAAAGGTCTTTGGTCGGTGAGACTGTTACCAATTGCGAAAATAAAGCAAAAAATAGCAAAGGCAAGGAGTGAGGATGCTTTTCGCTTACAGATCTTGGCTGTGATAAAAAATATAAAATAAAGAAGTGAAATGGTGAGCAGCGTAATAAATACACTGAAACCCAGCAGCTGGTTTTTCTGCTGCTGATCCAGCATGGCAGATTGTTCTCCAAGCAGGAAGGAGGTTGGAATTCCCGAGTTGATATATTCATAATTTGCTGCTTGAACGATAATTTCAACATCGTTGCCGCTGCAGTTGTAGAACCCAAGTTTGGGGTTATTCCCTGACACATAGCTGGCTGCATCTTCAGCAGGAGCACCGTCTGAAATCAATTCAGCGCCATTGACGAATACCTTACTTGAAAAACGGACATTTGCTTTTTTAAGACCGAGGACACCATGCTGAGGGATATTCTTTAAGACAAGACGGTAAGTAGCATATCCGAAAACGGGTAGCTTTTCACCGTTAAACAATTTGCCGTTCCACAGGGAAGGGACTTTTAGAAAGCCTGTCAGCTCAGGTGTTCTGGTGCTGCCAGGTTGAAAGTCTTCTGGGGTAAGGAGCTGATTCCAGTAAAACTCCCACGTCCCATCCAGGGGAATCATGGAATGTCTGTTGACATTCCAGTCTGAAAGATCGATCGCCCCGTTTTCCGCTAGAGGATAATTTTTAACTGGTGCCTTGTTGTCGGTGAGGATGTCAAGAAGAACTGGCATAATCGCCAATATGGTAATAATCGAAATGATCAAAACGCGTTTTGTCAAAATAGTTACTCCTGTGTAATGGTCAAAACTGTTGATATGGCTCTCATCCCTTTAAACGATGCTCTCATCACTTTACACTGTCAATTCCCATGTTGGCAAGCTCATCCGCCCGATTGTTCATGCTGGTAATATAAAGAAAATCATCCATTGAGAAATCGGATCCGTTCCACTCGCGAAATTTTTCATAAATTGGTTCGACTTTGGTATTTTTACTGTTTAAATTGACATGACCTTTGACCCGATAAAAGCTGATTTCATGCCGGTTAATAAATGAAAACAAGGCTTCCCACAAATCCCGGTTTTCGACATCCGTCTTTTTAGAAGTCTTCCAGTTGTTCCGATACCAATTGATGTACCATTTCTCGCGAAAGCAGTTCATGAGATAGGAACTGTCGGAAAATACCCGAATCTTTAGGCGGTCCTTTGTAAGTGCCTGAAATGCACAGAGGAGGGCCATCATTTCCATGCGATTGTTTGTGGTATTGATTTCACCGCCAAAGAGCTCTTTTTTATGGTCTCCATACTCCAATACGGCGCCCCAGCCTCCGATATTTGTTTCATTCTGATTCCCCGAACAGGCTCCATCAGTATAAATATTAATCACCTTCATCCCAAACATTCCTTTCCTTTTATGCTATAATGGTTTCATCTTATGCTATAATGATTTCATAAGCAAAGCCTGCCATTGCGGCAAAGTAGAAATCATTGGATCAAGTACGGTATGATATTATGATTATGCCCTAAAACGTAAAGTCAGGCAAGCAGAACCTCCGTCTTGAAAGGCTACCCGTTACCCCTTGGGATATTGTAAAACTATCTTAAAGCTTGCGTAATACGTTTGTAACATACATAAGATATACTGTCTATATAATTTTATCGTATAATTTAGGTGGTTTATGCCCTAATATATAGTTATGAAAATCGGAAAGGAGGAGATTGCCTATGAAGAAGTTTGTTGTGGTATTGATGGTCGTACTGTCCATACTATTTAGCACAGTCACTGCCAATGCAGCGGCAGACCCGAATGTGATGCTGGTAAATCCTGCATCTCTCAGCACCGTATATTCGAATAATCTCCTGATTTCCGTGAAGCTGACCCAGCCCAGAAAGATCAAAGTGACACTGTACGAGCAGAAGCAGATTGTTAACGGCACTCCTACGGCGGTCAACATCAGTAGCCTGACCGTTTCCAACGGTTCCGTGAATTCCGCAAATTTAAAACCGTACACGATTGGTATTCCCGGTGAATTTATTAGCACCAATAATCTGAGCTTTTACACAAAGCAGGTCACCGACCTCAAGCCAGGCCTGTATCAGATCAAGATTGACACCCTCGACGCCACTACCGGCGCGCAGCTATATTCGAGCAACAGCTATTTTGCAGTAAAGGAAAAGACAGAGGAGGCAGATACAAAAATCTTTGAAACACCGCAGTCCGGAACCATGCAGTTTCTGCAAAATTTGCTGAAAACCATATTTGGAGATTAAGGACGGCATAGATGATGTCTAGGTCTACGATAGAAAAAGTTAAGAATATCAGTCTAGTAGCATTGTTTTTTTCAACAGTGCTACTATTATATTTTTTTTGGGGTAATATATCCTTTGACAGGATAGGCCTTACCGGCAGTACCGATATCAGTGACGTGCCAAAAGCAGAGCTCGTGGTAAAGCCGGACAAGATCGTAATAAATTTTGGCAATAATAATTATACCGTTATTACGTCGCGAAGCACAGCGATCTGGTATGACCCTGCCTACACGGATAGTATGGCGGGAGAATTTAATTCCTTTGGTCAGGCAGGGGACATTCTGGTCGAGGAGATTACTTACGATAAATATGAGACCGTAACAAAATATCGCTCCATTTGGACGGAATTCGCGTATGACATCCCAATGGCAGATTTTTGTACGATTTTTGATATTAAAAAACCGTCCGGCTATGATGGAATTGAAACGGTAACCGCGGTTGGGTATTCCACTGCTGTTGACAAAAGTATTTTTATCTACGATGGAAAAAACCATAAATATTATCGCTTAGTAGCGGACAGCAGCAAGGCAAACAGCGCTGATTTTGCAAAGCTGATTTCAAAGGCAGAGGGACAGGGCTATACCAGTTATTATCCAGTAAGTGTCATTCTTGGCGATAGCGTAGTAAACAGCACTTTGCTGGTGCCTGATTCCGTCGCGACCAATCTCAATGATTTTTCTTTCCGCCAAGATACCTATCCAAATGAAACCGCGAAAATTACTTCTATCGCAAAGAATTTCTTTGGCAACTTGGATTTTGTACGTACGATTACAGAAGATAAGGGTACCGTGATCTATATGTACGGCTACGGCCAAAATGTATTGATTGTCAACACAGACGGAAGCATAGAATACAAAGAAGAGCAGGTGAGCGGCAGCCCCCAGCCGAATTTTCTGGATGCATTGAATCTGGCGATGCAGTATGTTGAAGAACACGGAACTTGGAAGTCTCTGAACGGAGCCAAGCTTACACCGTATCTGAAAGATGTGACGGTAAACCCTAATAAGAAAAGAGGGTATCAGTTTGTTTT
This sequence comes from Bacillota bacterium, assembly GCA_029266295.1. Classification (GTDB taxonomy): domain Bacteria; phylum Bacillota; class Clostridia; order Peptostreptococcales; family Anaerovoracaceae; genus Anoxybacterium. The sequence goes on from JAQSXD010000113.1 coordinate 7,344, forward strand.
CGGGATGGAGATCAACGGAAACCGTCTGTTCTACGAAGATGGTGATCCGATTGTCATTACCGTTACTTCCGGTCAGGTGACCTACTATAAAAGAAATATGATTGACTTTGATCAGGAGGCGCTTTCTTCCATGGAAACTTATTCACCAGAAAGCGCGTATTCATCGGTGAACCTCATCGCGCAAAATTATCAGTATATCTACAATGTTCTTCTGCAGACAGAGCTGATAAGCACAGCTGTAGCACCAGACGATATGTTTGAAACCATCGCAGCGATGGTAACAAATATGCAGACAGGGTATTTACGGCTTGCTGACACAGGAATTACGGAGATTCAGCCGGTATGGATCGTATCGGTAGAAGATGTGAAGATCTATTTTGATCTGTATACCGCACAGCCGCTAAGCTATTCCAAAGGCAGATGAAATATCGGATAAGCGATATTAATTTTATCAATAAAGGAAAGCGTAGGCTGAAAAGGGAGATTTGTCAGCAGGAAGGGAGCAGGTATAATGGACTGGACGAAAGCAAAAACCATATTGATTGTTGCACTGCTGGTAACAAATCTCGTTTTGGCCGGAGCCTACCTTTTTCAAAACATGAGATTTGAAGATGAGGCAGAGATGCAAGATGGGACCATAAAGCTTCTTGCAGCGAAAAATATTTATTTGAAAACAGAAATCCCGGAGGAGCAGCCGCGGATGCCGAAGTTGACGGTGCAGTTTGATACCATCAATGAGGACGATGTCAATGAGTTGATTGCCAGCCAGGCTTCGCTGCCGGAGGCGGAACAGTCAGATGAAAATCTGATTACCATAACCACTCAATTTATAAAAGATTGCGGCTTGATGACAGAAAATGTTACGTTCCACAGTATTGAGCGTTCAGGAGATGAAATCAAGGTGACCTATAAGAACTACATAGAGAATGTTGCCATTGAAGAAAGTTATATTCTGTGTACTTTAAAAGGCGGAAAAATTGTAGAGTTTCGTAGATTCTGGCTTGATCCTGTAGAAGTGAGCAATTCCGAGAAGGAAGTAATGCCGGCAAGAGCAGCATTGGTCAAGTTTATGAGCGAAAATGCAGGGGCTGACCCAATCTACATCCAAAACATCTCTCTGGTTTTTTGGCTTGACTCAAGTGCCTTCAATGCGGAGTCTCCGGTGACAGATACTGCTTTTCCTGCATGGAAGATCCTATACAACGACAACAAGGTTCAATATGTCACCGCATGGGAGCAATGACCGAAAGTTTCTTCCCTTCAACAAACAAGGCACACACAATCATCACAATTATGATCAACAATAAGGAGAAATCAAAAATGACTTTAAGCTTCTGTTCCTTTTCCAGCGGAAGCAGCGGGAACTGCTATTTGATAAAGTCTGAGACCACGGCCATTTTGGTGGATGCGGGGATCAGCGGGAAAAAAATTTTTGAAGGACTTGACATGACCAATACGCCGAGGGAACAGCTTGCAGCTCTGCTCATAACCCATGAGCATGTGGATCACACCAAGAGTCTGCGGACGATGATGAATCGGCAGAAAACCTTAAAGGCCTATGCAAATGCCATGACCTGGAAACAGATCACCTGCCCTATCTGCGAGGAACAGAAAGGGATCTTCCAGACAGGGGACACCTTTCTGATAGGGGATATTCTGGTGAAAGCATTTCCGGTCTCCCACGATGCAGCTGAGCCTGTAGGATACACCTTTTCATCAGGAGATAAACAGATCGGAATCGTCACCGACACGGGGTGCATGAATGAGGAGATCATCGCTTCGATTATAAATACAGATATCCTGATTCTGGAAGCCAATCACGACGTAGATATGCTGAAACTGGGCAAATACCCCTGGTTTTTGAAGCAAAGGGTTCTGGGAGAAGAGGGGCATTTATCCAATGAGGCTGCAGGGGAGACCATATTGCGATTGCTGTCCGAAAGCAAGAAAGAACGGCAGGTTCTGCTGGCACACTTAAGCAGGGAAAACAACTTTCCTGAAATGGCCTACCAAACGGTTAAAAATATCCTGGAGGAAGCAGACTATTACATAGGAAAGCATTTGAAGCTCAAT
>JAQSXD010000114.1 GCA_029266295.1 Bacillota bacterium
TTCGAGGACGGCCCAAAAGAGAAAGGCGGCCTGCGTTACTGCATCAACAGCGCAGCCCTGCGTTTCATACCACGAGAAAAACTTATTGAGGAAGGCTATGGCCAATACCTTGAATTGTTTGCTGCTCGCAGGTAAATTGGGTGAAGAGCGGTTGATTGCGGTTGAAATCGGCTGTTGGAATGATTTTGCCACACTCTCCGCTAAAATTGAGCAGAATGTTCATTCGTTGTCAAACACGGGTTACGGCAAGGTTTGTTTGACAACATGAACATTGTGAAATGAAGCGTCGAGAGTGTCAAAATCATTCCCTGACGATTGAGGCCGCACTCAACGCCTTCACCCCAACTGCGAGCAGCAGTTGTTGTTTCAGGTATTAGCTATAATCAATAAATTTCAATTCACAAAATGGTTTATTTTTGGTATAATAGAACAGGCTATTATTTGAAACTGATAGGGTTTTGAAATAAGGATTGAAGGCAGGTACTTTGAGCAACGCGGGACTTGCCTTTTCTATTGATATATCATGCGCTGATTGAATGCAGAGTGCGTACGAATGAATCAGCGTTTCTTTAGAAAAGAGATGGTTGGGTACGATGAAATTCAATACTGATTACTATGATACGGATTTTGAAATTTCATACCAGGGCAGCAGGATTCTCATTAAAAATGACGGCCCCGAGGGGGAGCGTCTCTTTATCAATGACCAGCTGCAGGATCAAAACTTCGAGCCTTATGATGGATATCTGAAAGGAACCCTTGTCAATGAAGAGGGTATTGAGGAAACCATCGAAGTCTATCTTGGTGGTCCCCAAACATCAAATTGTATCATCGAAGCAAACGGCGAGGCGATCTATTCTTCCTTTGAACCGATTCGATCAAGATATGTTAAAGAAGAAAAGAAGGAAACGAGGAGAAAACGCCCCAGTCTTATGTTGCCCTTCATCATCATTCTTCTCGCTGCGGTTTTCATGGCTGTTGCTATACCGATGCTGCAAGGAAGAAATTCTTTTGATGGAAATTCAGAAGAGGTTGCTGGCGAGATTCTGATGTCTGAAGCTCCTTCTGAAGAAATCGTTGGAGAGGCAGATTTTGAGAGTGGATACGACGCTGATTTTATAAAGCGGGAGTATTTCTGGCTCTATGACAAATCGGTTTGGTCATACAGGATGAAAATTCCCAGAGATTCCTATGCGTATTACAAAACAGTAGACCGGCAGAAAATAACAAGCTATAGCTACTATGTAACGGATAACAGCGATGATGAGTCTCTTGCCGCACTGGGACAGACATTTAAAGAAGCTGCCGAGCTAGAAAATCATTCTGATTTTGAGATGGTCGAAAACATTGTCCTTTTTGTCCAGCAACTCGATTATGTTGATGATAAGGTGGGAACCGGCTATGATGAATATCCCAAATTTCCGTTAGAAACGCTGGCTGACGAGGGTGGGGACTGTGAAGACAGCGCGATCCTCCTTGCATCCTTGCTCAGGGAACTGGGTTTCGGAACGGTTCTGATCCAATTTCCGGATCATATGGGGGTTGGCGTGCGAGGGGAAGAATCCATGGAGGGAAGCTATTTCGAGACGAAGGATGGGATCCGGTATTATTACATTGAAACCACTTCAACCGGCTGGAAAATCGGTGAGATCCCGGAGGAGCTAATGACGAAGCCTGCCAGAATCTTATCTTTGGTCAAATAGTATTGGAGTCTTGGGAAGGATAGCAACGTGGTTCAATAGACTTGGGAAGGAATCGAACATACAGAATGTCAAAAGTGAAGGAAATCAATTTAGAATACGGGTCGCCCACTGCGGAAGCTGCGGTGAGAACCATGGTAAGCCAGCTTGGGACTTGCAAAGGTCAGGGCTGTAAAGCCGTGATTCTTGTCCATGGCTATGGTTCTTCAGGGGTAGGCGGAGGCATTAAAACAGCGGTGAAGAGCAAGCTTCGGGAATCGAGTCTCAGCGGGATTGTCAGATCCCAATGCGGAGGAGAGTCGTGGTATGAGAGAAAGAAGGAGCTGCTTGCGCTATGTCCTGCTCTGACGGACTATCAGAGAAAAATCGACGGTAATTACGGCGTCACCGTTGTCATATTAAAATAGCGATGCTGCAATATGAAACGATTTCGTTTCAATATAAAGAGAATTACGCGAAAGGGGGGGGAAGCACAGGATGGGAATTGGAGTCTTTCGTGGTGATATCACCAAATTAGAAGTGGATGCCATTGTCAATGCAGCGAATGAAACACTTCTTGGCGGGGGCGGTGTCGACGGCGCCATACATAGAGCAGCGGGAAAAGAACTTCTTGCAGAGTGTAAAACCCTTGGCGGCTGCAAAACAGGGGAAGCAAAAATAACAAAAGGATACCTGCTTTCTGCAAAGCATGTCATCCATACGGTTGGGCCGGTCTGGCACGGCGGGGAGCAAGGGGAACCAGCACTTCTGGCCGAATGCTACAAAAGCAGCCTGCGCCTGGCGCAGGAAAACGGAATCAAGACCATTGCCTTTCCAGCTATATCTACAGGAGTTTACGGATATCCCAAAGAAAAAGCTGCCGTAATCGCAGTCAATACGATTCGGGATTTTCTAAAGGAACATGATCTGGAGGTCATACTGACGGCCTTTGGTGACGTGGATGAGAAGCTGTATCAGAAATTGATCACACAGTGAATGAATACAAAGGAGGCGCTACAGCCATGGCGGATCAAAGAAATATCATTGAAGCCATCGATTCATTTTATGGAGAAATCATCGACAGATATAAGGAGCTGGAACGGCAAGTTGCCAGTGAATCCAAAATCATGACGATATTCAAGAAGGTTGACTATAAGTCCCGAATCGCCAAGCTTAAGGAATTCAAGAAAAAGGCGCAAACGATCAATCTGAAAAAAATTGAACTTCAGCCAGACGATGAGTTTTCCATAGAGGCCAGAGATCAACTGGGAAGAGCCATAACGCTCTTTGTTGATCTGATCAATTATCAGGTTTCTTTCCAGACGATGCTTTTAAAGAAAAGCGAAGGGGAGAAGGTACAAATGGTGGATTACCGAAAAGCGGTTTATAATGTCCAGAAAGCCACAGAAACATTACAAAACGGGCTGCGCAATATGGATGCAGTCTATGCAGATTTAGAGGAGAATCAATGATAACAGTAACAAATGTAAGCTTAAATTTCAGCGGAACAAATTTATTTAAAGATGTCAATCTCAAATTCACACAGGATAACTGCTACGGGATTATTGGTGCCAACGGAGCTGGCAAATCCACTTTCCTGAGAATTCTTTCGGGAGAACTGGAGCCATCAACCGGTGACGTCCACATTCCTCCACATATGAGAATGTCCGTGCTAAAGCAGGACCATTTTGCTTATGACAATTTTACAGTTCTGGATACCATTATTATGGGGAATGCAAAGCTGTATGAAATAATGAAGGAGAAGGATGCCCTCTATGAGAAGGCCGATTTTACCGATGAGGACGGAATCAGAGCGTCGGTGCTGGAAGGCGAATTTGCCGAGATGAACGGCTGGGAGTCTGAATCTGATGCGAGCAGGCTCGTTCAAGGTCTGGGACTTGGCAATGATATTCTTTATCAGGAAATGAGTTCCTTAACCGGTAACGAAAAGGTAAAGGTTCTTCTTGCCCAGGCACTGTTCGGAAAGCCCGATATTATCCTGCTGGATGAGCCTACCAACCATCTGGATATTCTGGCGATCAACTGGCTGGAGGACTTCCTCCTGGATTACGATGGTACGGTTATCGTCGTTTCCCATGACAGACATTTCCTGAATACCGTTTGTACCAGCATCGTGGATGTAGATTACGGCAAAATAAAAATGTTTGTTGGTAACTATGAGTTCTGGTACGAGTCCAGTCAGCTGATTCAGAGGATCCTGAAGGATCAGAACCGGAAAAGTGAAGATAAGATCAAAGAACTGCAGAGCTTTATTCAGCGGTTCTCAGCAAATAAGTCCAAATCAAAGCAGGCTACTTCCAGAAAGAAATTGCTGGATAAGCTGACAGTGGATGAACTCCCCGTATCCTCCCGAAGATATCCATTCGTAGGGTTTTCTATAGATCGGGAACCGGGTAAGGAAATCCTCACCGTGGATGGGATCAGCAAGATGGTTGACGGTGTTCAGATATTGAATAACATTTCCTTCCGCGTGAACAAAGGGGATAAGATCGCCTTCGTTGGGGAGAATGAAATTGCCAATACCACACTGTTCCGAATCCTCATGGAGGAAGTAGAACCGGATGAAGGAACCTATAAATGGGGCGTCAGCATTACCAATTCTTATTTCCCCATGGATCACTCCTCCTATTTTAACGACTGCGATCTCAACTTGGTGAAATGGCTGGGGCAGTTTACGGAGGAAACCACAGAGACCTTTATGCGGGGCTTTCTGGGAAGAATGTTATTCTCGGGAGATGACGTATTTAAGGCAGTGAAAGTTCTGTCCGGTGGAGAAAAGGTGCGGTGCATGCTGTCCAGAATGATGCTCTTCGGTTCCAACGCGCTGGTTCTGGATCAGCCGACGAACCATCTTGACCTGGAATCCATCACCGCGGTCAACAACGGGCTCATTGATTTTAAAGGGGTCATCCTGTTTGCATCCCATGACCACCAGTTTATACAGACCATTGCAAACCGAATCATCGAAATCAAAGAGGATGGTACGATAATCGACAAGATCTGTACCTATGACGAGTATATCGAAAATTCAGTTTCGTAAACGAGGTCATTGATTCATTAGAATCATATCGCTTTGCGATGATTGTTTCCGCACTTCGGGGGTTTCCCTGGGGTGCGAAATTTTTTTAACTTTACAAATGTTTCGATTGATGCTATGATATTTGTATAATTAGATAAACATCTAAATATCTAATGAATCATCTAAATTAGCATCAGAGTCAAATATTGAAATCGTAAAATGAATTTTATGAGTGGAATGGTGATTTTGAAGCAGCGTTGGAGGAAGAATATGTCCAATCAAAATAGTGTGTTTAAAGCTCTGTCAGATCCCACAAGGCGTAAAATCTTGCAATTATTAAAAGAGAGGGATCTAACTGCCGGTGAGATTGCGGATTCTTTTTCCATATCAAAACCCAGCATCAGTCATCATCTTAATTTGCTGAAGCAGGCGGATCTGGTGATGGATGAACGGCAGGGACAGAATATTGTGTATTCGCTGAATACTACGGTATTTCAGGAGCTCTTGGGTTTTTTTCTGAATTTCATTGAGAAAGAGGAGGTTGATAAAAATGAAATTTAATCTTAAAAAAGAATGGCCGTTTCTTATCCTTTTGGTGATACCGGTGATTGCCGGATTGATCCTATATCCCCATATGCCGGATCAGATTCCCATTCATTGGAATGTAAATGGCGAGGTAGACAATTATGGATCCAGACTCTTTGGAACCTTCTTTCTTCCGGCGCTGAATATTTTGCTGTATGTCATGTTCTTAATTATGCCGAAATTTGATCCGAAGAGGGCAAATTACAGCAAATTTGAAGGCTCCTATAATGTGATGCGCTATGCCACCCATCTGCTGTTCCTCTTCCTGTTTGCAGTCACGTCTGCAGCCGCTCTCGGCTATGACGTTAATATTGGGAAATTGGTTCCGGCAGGGGTTTGTATATTGTTTATCGTTTTTGGCAATATCTTGGGCAGAGTCAGACACAACTATTTTGTCGGGTTTAAGTTTCCATGGACCCTTGCAAATGAAGAAGTATGGAAAAAAACACATCAGGTGGGAGCCAAGGCGATGGTTCTGGGCGGTATCGCTGCCCTCATAGGCGTTTTGGCAACCAATGGCACACTTAGCTTTGCCATCATGATGGCCGGAATCTTTCTTCCCATCGCCTTTGTGACAGGGTACTCATATCTTCTCTTCCGCAATCTGGAAAAATAAGCTGAGAGCTTCTTCTGTCAACACATTTGTTGTTACACCTCCCAACACCTTCACCTCAGCTGGGAGGCGCAGCAACTCAATAGGGCTGCTGATAGAAGCTCATAGCTTGATTCTCTTTTAGCATTCCTTCAAAAACTTCCCAGATCGTTTCTTCGCCTTGTCGCAGCTGCCAGCATGCCGCACCGGCAAGATCGTACTTGGTTATAAGATTGAGTCTGTATGATATGGATCGGGAATCCTCGATCCATATTTTCGTGAGATGAGAATCTTCTGGGTATTCGATATAATACTGTTTTTCTGTATCCAGCCATGTCGGTGTCAGAGCCTTTTCTTCTATGAGACTCCTTATGGCTGGCATTTTTGCTGCAGGATTGGTAATGACCTTACCTGCGCTGTCTACAGTCCAGATTCTTGTGTAAAGGGGGATGCCGAGGAGCAGCTTTGAAGCAGGGACGTCCTTCAGCGTTGACTGGACTGCTTCTTCCACCCAGGGAAGAGAAGCAACAGAACCAGCAACTTTGCTGCCGGAATAGTGCTCGTCGTAAGTCATGATCGCCAGATAATCCACATACTCTGCAAGTGCAGCCCGATCGTATTCTATGGTCCATGGACGGGGAATCAATGTGTCGATGGAAAGGATCAGACCTTGCCGCTCGGTATAATTTCTCAGTAATGCGGTGAAGGCAACGAGGCCTGCTGCATCTTCATCTGCCACATCTTCATAGTCGATATTAATTCCATCCACATCGTAAAGGCAGGAATAGAACAGATACTGCGCCACTGATTTGTTGAGCAGTTCCCTATTTTGAAAGGTTTCCGTGGTAAATGCTGTGGAGCCTTTGGTTGACATATTATTTGTTATGGTAGCCCACACGTGATACCCTTTGGCATGTGCAGTATCTGTATAACCTTTGTCGCCATTGTTTTCCACATTTCCGCCTCCTTTCGTGATCAGGTGAAACCATGTCGGAGCGAGAACATCAAGACCGGGGTATTTCTGAGAAGGCACGCTTGGTGTAATTGTACCGGCGTAATCCCAGGCCAGGCTGATTTTTTCATCTTCTATACGTTGGGTCGCTTTCTTTGGCGCGTAAAAGTCTACGTTAGAATTAGATGTGTCAGCGAGTGTATCGTGATACATTCTGATCGTGGTTCCGATGACAGAATACTTCATATGAAAAAACTGAACAGTGGTATTAAGTGGAAAATAAAGATGGTTTTCAATCTCTCTGAAGGGAATATAAACGCTGCCCCCATGATCCTTAACAAACTTTGTTGTCGTCTCATCGGCCATTACAATATTTTGAACCGAAAGGTCGATCTCAAGCCTCTTATCTATTTCGTCTGCTTTGATTCCTGGATTCTTCATATAGATGCCGATGAGCTCCACCGGAAGATACGGTGTATTCTCGATATAATACCCCCTCTGAAAAAGCATTTGATCATTGTAGTATAGCAGATAGGAATCCCTGGCTGTGTCAGCAGCGAGGAAATAAAGCAGAAAAAAACTGTTGATTCCGGTAATGGCCATGGCAAAAATGATCAGCCAGGTTAAGATGCGTTTCTTCATTGAATACCTCTTTTGTAAAACCTGTGAAAGAAGGACATAACTTCTTGATTTTGATCCATTATATATGATAGAAGCATTGGTTGCCAGTGCATCGTATTTCGTATTTCGAATGAGCATAGTATTTGTAAAGGAGCAGTATTTTATGAAGGACAACCCATTCAGGCTGATCAGCGCGCTGGTAGTTGCTGTAATTGTATATTGGTCGGTTTCTTTGGATCATAATGGTATAGTATTTCAGGAGAGAACCCAGTACCGCGCAGCGAGGAATGAGCCGGCAGCAGTTGAAACGGAACGGAGGATGCGCCTGAACGATGATCCTATAGTGGGGTTAAAGAATCAGATTTTGCCCGAGAATAAGGATGTAAAAGAAATGGCGAGCTATTCGCTGTTGCCGGAGGATCTGAATCACAGCATCTTTATTAATCGAGTGGATGGTTATTCCATCCGTATTCCAAAAAAGATGGGTGTGGATATGTCTTTGTCTGGAATTCGAGCGATACTGGAAAATGAGGGTCTACGGATCGAAATCTATCGCCAGCCAATGGATGCACATCAGGGCGGAGGCGTCCAGAGCTATGTTAATTATTCAAATTTATTTCTTGAAAACAAAGTGGATCATAAATTGGAACGAAAAGAAAAGATATTACTCGATGGAGAAAAAGAAGCATATCTTTTGAAATGGACCAGAAAAGCGCTTAGCCGGGTGGATAATGACCAGTGTTTCTATGCGTCCATTGATGTTCCTCTGAGTAAAGATGAGGTGATGACGTTTCTGTTTAAAAGCAGCGAGGCGTTGGATGATCAGCGCTGCATTGAAATTGCAGCAAGTTTGAAACTCGTAGATCAAACGGCAGAGCCATACATCAGAACCATACGTCAGGTAGAGAATAAAAATTGGAATCAAGAGACTCGCAGCAAGTACCGACAGCTTTTCCTGGAAAGTGATCAGCTTCACTGGGGTATTTTTGAAACAGATGCGCCGCTGAACTTTAGCGAGCTGAAGAGAATAGAGTCAAAGCTGAACTTCACATTTCCCATCCTTCTTTATTATACGGGACTCCTTGAAAATGCGGATCATCATCCCAATCTTTCTGCTGCACTTGAAAATGCAAAACGTGAGGGACGGCTTCTCGAACTGACACTTCAAACTGTGGAACAAGCCACGGGAAAAGGAAACATGGTTTACGATGTTCTGGATGGAAGCTATGATCTTTATCTTAAAAATTACGCCGATGAGGTTGCGGCTTCGAAGGCGCCTGTATTGTTCCGGCTTGGAAATGAGATGAATGGTGACTGGTGTGTTTATTCTGCGCATCACACCTCTAAGGATACAGAAATCTTTCAAGAGTTTTACCGTTATGTCTATTCCATCTTCAGGAATGCCGGTGCTGATAATGTAATCTGGGTTTGGAATCCAAATGGAAAATCTTTTCCAGACTATAAATGGAACGAAGAATTATGCTACTATCCCGGTGACGAATATGTGGATGTCATTGGGATGACAAGCTACAATACCGGGACGTATTATCAAAGCGAACATTGGAATGAATTTGACCAATTATATGACAGCCTCTATGCAAAATATGTGCAGCGTTACGAAAAACCACTCATGATTACAGAGTTTTCTTCCAGCAGTGTGGGAGGGAATAAGGAAGATTGGGTTGCCAACATGTTTCAGCATATCGGCAAATATGACAGGCTGCGGGTTGCCGTCTGGTGGGACGGATGTGACTGGGATGGTGAAGGCAATGTTGCACGTTCCTATTTTATAGATGAGTCGGATGAGTTGATCCGTCTTTTTAGGGATAATCTGGCTCGATTTCACTAAGGAAACACTGATTAATTCTATGACCTCGGCTGTGAATCGTAACGGTATTGTGAAGCTTGTATGAAT
>JAQSXD010000115.1 GCA_029266295.1 Bacillota bacterium
CGAATCAGAGAGATGGCCTTAAATCCGCCGCCTACGTAGATTGCAGCTCTTTTTCCTTTCAGGCAGTGGTCATATTTGGCCAAGACTGCTTCCAACCGGGAGGATTCTTTTTGAGTGAACTCTTTGGCTCGTGCAATGTTCTCTGAGGTCCCAACAGCTTCCGCAATGCGGACAAGGGCTGCTCCTGTATCTTCGATACCAAAAAAACTCACCTTGATATAGGGAATTCCCATCTCTTCTTCCATGCGATTTGCCAGATAGGTCATGGAGCCAGCACATTGAACGATGTTCAGCTCCGCTGACGGCGCCTTTGTGATGCTGTCATAGGAAGCATCACCGGTAATGGTGGAGACCACATCAATTCCGATTTCCTTTAAATAGTTTTTGATGATCCACATCTCTCCCGCCAAGTTAAAATCTCCAAGAATGTTGACACCGTGCTTTTCTCCCTCTTTCGCGCAGGGAGAAATCAGGTTCATAATCGCATCGCAGGCCATTTTATAGCCATAGGATTTATTTCCGGAAAATCCGGGTGATTTTACAGGGATCACCCGAATACCGTATTTCTGCTCAGCTGCTTTGCATACCGCATCCACATCATCACCGATGACGCCGACGATGCAGGTTGCATAAACGAATATCACCTTCGGGTTATGAAGTGCTGCAAGCTCATCAATGGCAGCGGTAAGTTTTTTCTCGCCGCCGAAAACAACATCCTTTTCACTCAAATCCGTTGAAAAGCTGTTGCGGTACAGCTCACTTCCGCTGGAAAGACTGCCGCGAATATCCCAGGTGTAGCTTGCACAGCCGATGGGACCATGAACGATATGGAAGGCATCGGTGATGGGATTCAATACGACTCGCGCTCCGCAATAGACGCAGGCCCTCTGGCTTACGGCGCCGGATAGGCTGTCGCTGTCGCACTTAATTCCAGAGGAGCCGTCGGAATTTCCAATCTGAATGAATTGCTTCCTCTCGTCTAATATGTTCATTTCGCCCATAAGATTGCCTCCTTTCTTGCTGACCTTGCTGATCTGCTTTCACTTTGATCTGCTTACTTTCTGAGCTGGGCTCCCTAAAGTAATTCAGGGAGCCCAGCGGTATTACATTACGACGTCCATATCGCCGTATTACATTACGACGTCCATATCCTCATCTTCGCACTCCCTGTCAAACTGATCCATCAGGGCGCAAGTGATCAGTTCTGTGAGACGGAGCCCTCCCAAGTATCCAACAATCGGAAAATAGGAGTGGGCATATCGATCCAGTACGGGAAAACCTGCCCTGACAAAGGGAATATTTTCTGCCTTTGCAATCTGTTTTCCATAGCTTGTTCCAAGGAGCAGATCCACAGGCTCGTTTTTGATCAACTGGTGAAGCTCGAACAAATCTGCTGAAGCTTTGGCCATACAACCTTCTACCTGATAGGAGTGGAAAAGCTCCACGGCTTTCTTCTCAAAGCCATCGCTGGGAGTTCCTGTAATTACATATTTCGGAATCATGCCAAGTTCCAAAACAAAGCTGGTGAGACCTAAAGCGGTATCAGGATCGCCGAACACTGCAACCTCTTTCCCGTAGCAGTAAAAGTGAGCATCCAGCATCACGTCTACAAGCCGCCCCCGCTCTTCTTCAAGCGTTGCGGGAACCTCTTCCTGCGTAATTTTTTTCAGTTCCATGATAAATTGATCCGTATTCGCAAGGCCAATGGGAAGGGGCAGCGCTTCATAGGGCACTTTGCATTTTCGTTTCAGTACATTAGCCGGCTCCAGGGATGTGAATACACCTAAGGCTAATACCTTTGCGCAGTCTCCTAGGCTGACGATTTCTTCCTTCGTGGTGCCTCCTTTCGGGTACATTTCGTAATTCCCTGTCATGGGAGCATCCATAACCCCACTCTGATCGGGGAACATGATAAAGGGTGCTTTCATTATTGAAGCCAGTTTTTTCATTTCCCTAATGTCAGCAGGATTTACAAATCCCGGAAAGATACCGATTTTATCGTTTGGATGCTTCGTGTTCAGGGATAAATAATTAATAAATCCACACATCATATTGTAAAACCCTGTAACATGAGAGCCCACATAGCTTGGTGTATTTGCATGAACAACGAGCTTGTTGTCAGGAAGATCGATATCCAGAATATAGCTGCCCACATCGTCGCCGATGGTTTCGCTGAGACAGGTTGTGTGAACCGCAATCATGTCGGGATCATAGATATCAAATACGTTTTTTACACCGGTTTTCAAATTGCTGCCTCCTCCAAATACGGAAGCTCCCTCTGTGAAAGAGCTGGTGGAGGCAATGGCCGGTTCTTTAAAGTGCCTGGTAAGAAACGTTCTGTGATAAGAGACGCAGCCCTGTGATCCATGGCTGTGGGGCATGCATCTGTGAACGCCAAGTGCACAGTAGATCGCCCCCACGGGCTGACAAGTTTTACATGGATTGACTCGCAGCGCGGTGCGCGGAGTGATTTTTTTGGGTGTTAAATTTAACATGTTGCTTCTTCACCTCCTGTTATTTCTGCCAGCGAGGCTTGCAGGGTTGAATGATTTTTCCAGGGCGGAATTACAAACTTCCAAACCGGTGTATAAAGTCCCATGGTCAGATCCCTGGCAAAATTGATGGCTCCGTTAAAACCGGAATACGGTCCGCTGTAATCGTAAGAGTGCAGCTGACGGGATAGGACGTTGGCCTTTTGCAGTACGTACTTATCCTTGATTCCAGAGAGGAAGATATCAGGTTTTAAGAGGCGAAGGAATTCCTCCGTTTCAAAATGGTTCAGATCGTCTACGACAATGCTCCCGGTTTTCATGTCATGAATCAGTCCCTTATAAGAATCCAGAGGGATTCGGGCTCTCAGCTCTTCATATTTTTCTTTGGTGAGAAACGCTTTGAATTTCTCCGGATCGGGCTCAACCATTATACTTTCGATGTTCTTGCTGTCGGCATCCTCTTTGATAAAGGGGAGCATATCGCGGCCTTCATAATCATCCCTGTGCGCAAACTCGTAGCCCGCCAGCACTGTGGAGATTCCGAAATCTGCCAGAAGGGCCTGATAGTGATGGGATCTTGATCCGCCGACATAAAGCGCTGCTGTTTTTCCCTGAAGTTTGCTGTGATAGTATCCTCTTGCTTCTGCAATGACCGAAAGTTCATCTGCTATAATTTCCTCTGTTCTCGCTGTAAGTTCAGGTTCATCAAAGTATGCGGCCATATCCCTTAATGTTTGAATGGTTGCGTCGATACCGATAAAATTTACCTTGAGCCAGTGAATTCCATATTTGGTATGCATCATTTCAGCAATATAATTGATGGACCTATGGCACATTACAAGGTTCAGGTCAGCCTGGTGTGAATTTCTCAGACCTTCCACGCTTCCGTCCCCTGTCAGCACCGCAATTACCTCATAACCGATTCGTTTCAGAATCCGTTCCGTTTCCCAGCCGTCACCGCCGATATTATATTCTCCGAGAAGATTCACCTTATATTTTTTATGGATGGGCGTATCTCCAGTTCCGATGATATGACGCATGACTCCGTTGTTTGCAATATGGTGTCCACCGCTCTGACTGACGCCTTTATAGCCTTCGCAGCTGAAGGCGACGCAGGTGATTCCGTATTTCTTTTCCGTCTCTGAGGCAATGGCGTGAATATCATCACCAATGAGTCCCACGGGACATGTGGAACAGATCAGAATCGTTTCAGGATGGAAGATTTCCATCGCCTCCTCAATTGCCTTTCGGAGCTTTGTCTCACCGCCGAATACGATATCCGGTTCCTGCATATCTGTGGAAAAACAGTATTGAATATAGTTTTCTCCGCTTTCGGTTTTCGCCTTGTTCCGTCTTGTTCCCCAGGAATAAAAGCCGCAGCCGATGGGGCCGTGGGTCAGTACCAGCGCATCTTTAAGGGGACCGAGTACTACGCCCTTACATCCTGCGTAACAGCAGCCTCGGTTTGTCATAATCCCCGGAATACTTCTGGTATTTGCCGCGATGGCCTGACCTTCTGCATTTTCATCGATCTGAAGAATGTGTTCTTTTCTGTTTTTGTAGACCTTGGCATTGTATTGATCCAGTACCAGCTCTTTTTCTCGCATCTTTGTCACCTCCTGTTCTATAAAACCGTCTCGCCGGTTCTGACTTTATAGGTTTCCAAAACGGGAAGAATAAATATTTTTCCGTCTCCTGGATTTCCCGTTTGATTAATTTTAATCAATGTCTTTACGACTGCCTCAACTTCATGGTCTTCCACGATCATAGTAAAAAACCGTTTGGAGATCAGCCGTGCGCCTTCGGTGATGGATTCACCTACATTGGAAACCGGGAGTTCCTCCGTATCCAAAACATATTTCAGCAGTTCGGGGTTCAGTGCCTTTTTTCCTCTTCCAAGACAGGCACGGCATACGAAGGCAGGAAAACCTGCATTGATCAGCGCGTCTTTTGTTGGGTTGACTTTACCGACCCTGATAATTGCCATAACTTCCTTCATATCGGTACCCCCTTTCAGAGACCGTGCTTGCCGGTGCTGATGGTATAAGCTTCAAGAACCGGTGAGATAAAGATCCTGCCGTCCCCGTAATTTCCCTTTTCTCCGGTCCGCGCAACTCGAATAATAATTTTTACCACGTCATCCTTATCCTCATCATTGACAACAACAAGCAGCATTTCCTTTGGGATTTCATCGTATTCCACATCCCCTATGACGATCCCCTTTTGTTTTCCTCTTCCGAAAACATCGGTTTTTGTCACGGCAGGAAAGCCCGCCGCCATTAACTCGGACAGTACCTCACCTGTTTTTTGAGGTCTGATGATGGCTCTGACTAAAAGCATGGTTGTTTTCTCCTTTCTATCAACGGTATTAAAGATCCAAAATACCGTGTTCCATTAACAGTGCCTCCAGTCTTTCCTGGGAAAGAGGCTTAGGGATAACGAAGAGCTTATTTTCATTGATCTTTTTTGCCAGGGTTCTGTATTCATCCGCCTGGTCGCATTCCGGTTCAAAATCAATGACCGTTTTCTTATGTATTTCAGCCCGCTGAACCATATTGTCCCTCGGTACGAAGTGAATCATCTGACTGCCAAGCTCCTTTGCAAATGCTTCCACAAGGGCGGCTTCTCCGTCAACCTTACGGCTGTTGCAGATAATACCTCCCAACCGTACTCCGCCAGTTCTGGCATACTTTTGAATGCCTTTGGAAATGTTGTTTGCGGCGTAAAGTGCCATCATCTCTCCGCTGGCGACGATATAAATCTCCTGTGCTTTCCCTTCTCTGATGGGCATTGCGAAGCCTCCGCATACGACGTCTCCCAGAACATCGTAGAATACGTAATCAAGATCCGCTTCATAAGCACCAAGCCGCTCTAAAAGGGTGATGGATGTGATGATGCCGCGGCCAGCGCAGCCAACACCCGGCTCCGGACCGCCGGATTCCACACATTTGATGCCTGCAAAACCATCCTTTAATACCAGATCAAGATCCACATCTTCTCCTTCTTCTCTGAGGGTGTCCAGAACAGTCTGCTGTGCCAGTCCGCCAAGAATCAAACGGGTTGAATCTGCTTTTGGGTCACAGCCTACGATCATGATCTTGTTGCCCATCTCACCCAGGCCTGCGGTTAAGTTTTGGGTGGTCGTAGATTTACCGATGCCACCCTTTCCATAAATTGCTACTTGCCTCATAGTAATTACCTCCTGAAAAAAATAACCAGAGGGACAAAGTCCCCAAATAATAACAAGGCACCAACCGATATGCATGAAAATCCTCCTTGATTCAGGCATAGGGCTGGTGCTGCAAATTTCGGCAGTATTGGTTGCTGCTGAAAAAAAAGAGGTCATTCCAAAAAGGAAAGACCTCGCTGTCTTTGCAGACATTCTATTTTCTGTTGTTTCGCTAATTATAGCACAGTATTTCGTTTTGTCAAATTAATTTTCAACATTTTGAATATTCAAAATGTTATTGACTTGGAAGGATCGATGTGACTCTTTTTAGATTATTGCAAGGTCCAGGTTCTGGGGGAGAAGCTCAAATTTTGCTTCATCCAGGAAAAATCGTCGTTCTGAAGTGCCTAAAAAAAAGGACACAGAATTTTTACTAAAGATAACGTTCATGGGGAGGATTATGAACTGATCGTCCGTTAGCGGATGCGGCATTTTAAGAGGAGCAATCAGCAGAGATTCTCCCTCTGGATGAGTGATTCTTACTGTATGGGAAGAGGTGGCCAGCGCAGTAATCTCTCCCTGCTCATCAAAACAAAGGGAGTTGGTGTCAGCGTGGATTCCCAGTGCAGAATCATCATAGGCAATCATTTGGCCAATGGGTGTTTTCACTGAGACAGGATTTCCGGGCTCCAAGGATTTTACCTGTCCGTTTTCATAAAGAGAGAAGCCGATTCTCACGGAGTAGTCAATATCCCAAGCATTGAGCGTAATCCCTTGACCAGGCCACAGGGTGACGGATCTGAGTGAACCGTTTTCATAGAAACTGGAGCCAATGATTTTCGCTGTGAATGATCCAGAAGACAATTTTATTTCCACTGGAACCAGAAGAGCGCTTTCGTCCTGCTCTGTCCAATATCCGCTGAGCTTTCCGTTCAAGGGAAAGAATCTATATAGAGCGCCACTTTTATAAAAAGTGAGTGATTCAGCAGGATAAAGCCCTAAATGCGTTACAATCATAGTCTGGCTTTCCAGTGAAATCCGTTTGATCTCTCCGCTTTCATAAAAAGTAAGAGCGCCTGTAAACTTTTGCCGTGCTTCACCGCCTGTAAATCTTGGCACCAACTCGCCGCAGCAGGTGGATATTTTATTTTCTTCCGACAGCATGCAGGATTTTACAGCGCCTGATTGATAGCGCTGTATACTGTGAACCCCAGAGAGGGTTCTGATGAATTCATTCATAATGTTTTGGTTCCTTTCTTTATCGTCACCTTGTAGGTACCATCCTCCTGATCGGAAAGGCAGGTGTGCATTCCTCTTGCTTTGGCTGCATCCGCGAGCCAGGGAGGAATATGGCGGCAGATCAGATGAAGCTCTGTAAACTGTGCTTCCTCCAGGAATTGACGCAGCGCTTTTTTTGAAGAAATTTCAGGAAATGCTTGCTGGAGTGTAGTCAGGTCTAAATAATAGATGCCGTCATTATTGGGAGAATAAGGGGCTTTGTGGATGTTCTGCAAAGCTGAATTCAGTACTTCTCGCTCGACATCAGTTTGAGCCAGTTCCGTTCGGATTGAATCCATAAGCGCTGAGGATACAGGTCGGTCTGTCTCAAATATGTGGAAGCCGTTCTTATCAAAAACATGATAAGGTAAACCGGTAATTTTGCGTCCGATGATGATACGGCAGTCTCCCAGTTGCTCAATCAAACCCTGAATTCCCTTTCGGATATGACTCATGCCGGAACGTTCTCCAAGCTGCCACTGAAAACTATGAACCGCGCTCCAACGACCCTCTTCTAACTGATAGACGCTGATCTGGCAGCAATCTTCGATTCCGGCAACGGATTGGTCATCACGCACCAGCACTGATAGTTTAAGGAACATGCCATACACCTCCTCTGTAATCCTTTGGACCGCGCCGCTTGCTCGGTCTATACTCATACGGACTCCTGCTATGGATTCTTCCTATGGAATCCGCCCATTATTTAACAGGAAGTGTACCATATCACAGGAAATAATGTCTATCAGAATTTTATGCCATCATTAGAAGATGTTGCAAAAATTCAAAATATTCAAAAATATCCTTGACAGATTCTTTGCGGAGGTTTATAATACTGAACAATAGCAAAGGTGCTGTGGCGAAATGCCATCAGTGCCTTTTTTTTATTTTATTTATTTTTTATATGTATTTCTTAAAATTGAAGGGAGGCTTACATATGTTTTCATCAGTTGATACCATGTGGGTGCTTATAGCTGCAGCGCTGGTATTCTTTATGCAAGCGGGTTTCGCTATGGTAGAGACCGGCTTCACCAGAGCAAAAAATGCTGCAAACATTATTATGAAAAATCTAATGGATTTCTGTATCGGTTCCGTTGCTTTCTGGGTGATTGGTTTTGGAATCATGTTCGGTTCGAGCATTGGAGGCTGGATAGGATTTCCTGACCTCTTTGTGCAGAACAACTATGATTCTGCATTTCCCACCTTCGCCTTTTTCATATTTCAGACAGTATTCTGTGCTACCGCTGCAACAATTGTGTCAGGAGCCATGGCAGAACGAACAAAGTTCTCTGCATATTGTATTTACAGTTTGGCCATTAGCGCAGTAATATATCCCATTTCCGGACATTGGGTCTGGGGCGGCGGCTGGCTGTCAGAGTTGGGATTCCATGATTTTGCAGGTTCTACGGTGGTACACCTAGCTGGCGGTGTTGCAGCTCTCGTGGGCGCATATCTGCTGGGACCTCGTATCGGAAAGTATAACAGTAAGGGAGAAGCCCAGGCAATACCCGGCCACAATCTAACGGTAGGAGCCCTTGGTGTTTTCATTCTTTGGTTCGGCTGGTTTGGCTTTAATGGCGGCTCTACGGTATCTGCCACCGGTGATGATACTTTAGTATTGATGAGTAAGATCTTCGTTACAACGAATCTGGCTGCAGCCACATCTGCCTGCGGGACCATGATCATTACGTGGATTAAATATAAAAAGCCTGACGTATCCATGACCTTGAACGGTGCTTTAGGCGGACTTGTAGCCATTACAGCAGGCTGCGACGCGGTCAGCCCGGCAGGAGCATTTGGAATTGGATTAATTGCTTCATTTGTGACGGTATTCGGAATCGAGTGGCTTGATAAGAAAGTTAAAATCGACGATCCCGTTGGAGCAATCGGTGTGCACGGTTTCTGCGGGGCAACCGGCACGATTCTCGTAGGTGTGTTTGCAGTAGACGGCGGATTAGCCTACGGCGGTGGAGCGAGCATGATCTTGATACAGCTCCTTGGAGTTGTGAGCGTCGCCGCATGGATCGGTATCACCATGACAATCGTATTCCAGACAATCAAGCATACCATCGGTCTTCGTGTTTCTGCAGAGGACGAAATCATGGGTCTGGATGTGCACGAACATGCCATCGAAAGCAGCTATGCGGATTTCATTCCTGTATATGACAGCAATGGTAACAGCAACATCATAAGCATGGATAAAAATGGAGTTTATGAAGCAGATGATTCCGTCAGTTATAGTAAAGACGGCGCAAGACTTTCAAAAGTTGAGATTTATGCAAATCAAAATAAGTTTGAGGAGCTGAAGGAAGCCCTCAACAAAATAGGCATAACAGGAATGACCGTAACCCAGGTTCACGGATGCGGTGCACAGAAAGGCAGAAAAGATTATTATAGAGGCGTC
>JAQSXD010000116.1 GCA_029266295.1 Bacillota bacterium
AAGGAAGCTGATGACGGGTACAAATGATCAGGAGGATATCAACATGAGAACCGGATACGGAAAAAGAGAGACGAGAGAGACAAAAATTGAGCTGACTCTCAATCTTGACGGGCAGGGAACATATAAAATAGAGACGGGAATCGGATTTTTTGACCATATGATGACAGCCTTTTCCGTACACAGCGGCTTTGATCTGCAGATTGCCTGTGAGGGTGATGTGGAAGTGGACAGCCACCATTCCATAGAGGATATCGGCATTGTTTTGGGGCAGGTATTTTCCCAGGCGATCGCCGACAAAAAAGGAATTGCTCGTTATGGGAATTTTACCATTCCCATGGATGAGTCCCTTGCATCCTGCAGCATTGACATCAGCGGAAGACCGTTTCTTGTTTTCAACGGAGACTTTGGAGATTATCGGCTGGGAGCCATGGATTCTGCAATGGTGGAGGAGTTTTTCAGAGCCTTTGCAATGAATGCCGGTGTAACGCTGCATATCAACCTTCACTACGGAAAGAATGACCATCACAAGGCGGAAGCCATCTTCAAAGCTTTTGCTCACGCACTGAAAGCAGCGGTTAAGATTGAGCGGGAAGATATTTTATCTTCCAAAGGAAGTCTATAGCCTGCCGGAATGCCCGACGCCCCTGAACACGGAAGGGGCATGGCAGCAGCCGGAACAAACAAGGATAGGAAAAATCATATGATAGGAATAATTGATTACGGCGCAGGCAATCTGTTTAGTTTGAAGAATGCATTGGATTTCCTGAAGCTCGAAAATAAAATCACCTCTTCGCCAGAGGGACTCCGGGAGGCCGACAAACTGATTCTTCCCGGAGTTGGCGCATTTCCAGACGCCATGAGAATGCTCCGGCAGTCTGGACTTACAGAGATCATAAAAGAAGAAGCGGTAAAAAAGCCTCTTCTGGGAATTTGTCTCGGTATGCAGATCCTCTTTGAGTGGGGAAATGAGTTTGAAAAGGTTCAGGGGCTTGGACTGATTCCGGGAGAGGTTACTCTCATCAATGCACCGGGGCTAAAAATCCCTCACATGGGTTGGAGCGATGTAAAAATCGAAAATCAGTGTGCGCTTTCAAAAGGGATCAACGAGGGAGACCGGTATTATTATGTCCATTCCTATAAGGCTGTCACGGAGAAGCAATATGTGTCCGTTTACAGTGAATACGGCGATTATATTCCGGGGTTGGTATTTAGGGACAAAGTTTTCGGAACTCAGTTTCACCCGGAGAAAAGCGGTGAAATCGGACTTCGGCTGTTAGAGCGTTTTGGAGGAATGGAATGATTATATTACCGGCAATCGATATCAAGGATGGACAGTGCGTCCGCCTGACAAAGGGAGACTTTGCCACAGTAGAAAAAGTGGCGGAAGATCCGATGGAAACGGCACTTGGCTTTGGCAGCGCCGGTGCGGACTGGATTCACATGGTGGATTTGGACGGGGCCAAGGAAGGAAGTCTGAGAAACAGCGAGGTCTTCCTTGCGGTGGCACAAAAATTAGGCTTGAAGGTGGAAATCGGCGGAGGAATCCGCACCATGGAGAGCATTGACTATTATCTGAGCAATGGAATTTCCAGAGTGATCATCGGCTCTGCGGCTATTTCCAATCCCAAATTGGTAAAAGAGGCAGCTGGCCAGTACGGAGACCGCATTGCGGTGGGAATCGATGCTAGAAACGGCATGGTGTCAGCCGACGGCTGGCTGAAGGACAGCAACGTAAATTATATCGATCTGGCCAGGAGTATGGAAGACATCGGTATCAAATACATCATATTCACTGATATTTCAAAGGACGGGACTTTATCCGGCCCCAACCTGGAGCAGCTTTTCGAGATCAACCGGGCGGTAAACTGCGACATCATCGCAAGCGGCGGCATCCATACCCTTGAGGACATCAAGGCACTGAAAGAGATGGGACTTTACGGAGCAATCTGCGGAAAGTCAATCTATAAGGGAACCCTTTCCCTTCAGGAAGCAGTAGACTGCTGCAAAGAATGACAGGAGAATACTTATGCTGGCAAAGAGAATCATACCCTGCCTTGACGTTCGGGACGGAAAGGTGGTAAAGGGAATTAATTTCATAGGAATCAAAGAAGTGGGAGATCCGGTGGAATGCGCCATTGCCTACGATAAACAAGGGGCAGATGAAATCGTGTTTCTGGATATCACAGCCACCCACGAGGGAAGAGGAACCATGCTGGATGTGGTACGGAGAACTGCAAAGAATGTGTTTGTTCCCCTCACTGTAGGAGGAGGAATCCGAAGTGCAGAGGATTTTCGGGAGCTTCTCCGGGCAGGTGCCGATAAGGTTTCCGTCAACTCCGCTGCTCTGAAAAATCCGGCCATCATTTCCGAAGCTGCGGTAAAATTCGGCAACCAGTGTGTGGTGGTTGCCATCGACGCAAAAAAGACAGGAGATCGCAAATATAATGTATTTGTCAACGGCGGGCGGATTGATACTGGGGTGGACGCCATTCAATGGGCAATGGAAGCGGAACGTCTTGGCGCAGGGGAAATCCTGCTGACCTCTATGGATGCGGACGGAACGAAGCAGGGTTTTGACCTGGATATGCTTAATGCGATCTGTAATGTGGTCAATATCCCGGTGATCGCCTCGGGAGGCTGCGGAGAGCTGTCCCACTTTACGGAAGTTTTCCGAAAAACCTCTGCTGATGCCGCACTTGCTGCTTCGATCTTTCATTACGGGGAACTCACAGTCCAACAGGTAAAGACGGAAATGCAGGTCAAAGATATTCCGGTAAGGGTTCTGTAGTTTCCAAGAACCGTAACGCAAAGAAACGTGAAACGTGTAAAGTGCAACGTGCAAATGGAGGAATCAAATGGATTTATCAAAATACTTCGTGAAAGCAACGCTGATTCCGGCAATCATACAGGATGCCGCATCGAAAAAGGTGCTGATGCTTGCTTACATGAATGAAGAGAGTCTGCAAAAGACCATAGAAACGGGGTACACCTGGTTTTTCAGCCGCTCCAGAAACGAACTCTGGAACAAGGGGGCTACTTCCGGGCATGTACAAAAAGTAGTTCGCATCACAGGAGACTGTGATGATGATACGCTGCTCATTGAGGTGGAGCAGACAGGGCCGGCTTGTCATACGGGAAGTGAAACCTGCTTCTATCAGGAAAGTCTCATGGTTTTTGGATCGGAGCCTGAAGCGGAAAGAGAAGAGACTTCTGCGCTGGAAGAGCTTTATCAGGTCGTTGTGGAGCGCCACTGTACCAACACAGAAAATTCCTATACCTGCTATCTTTTTGAAAAAGGTTTGGATAAAATCTTGAAGAAATGCGGCGAGGAGTGCAGTGAAGTTATTATTGCAGCAAAGAACGCCTCTTTCCTTGCGGGAGAGGAAAAACGTGCAGCCCTTGAGGATACGAAAAATGAACTATGCGATCTCCTTTATCATCTGACTGTACTTATGGTAAACGAAGGAATCGCGCTGGATGAAATCAACGAAATTCTTAAAGAGCGGAGCCGTAAGATCGGGAATCTCAAGACCTTTCATTCTACGGATCATAACAGCTGATTGCTGCAGAAGTGATCAAGCACCGGATTGTTAGGCAAGTGATCAAACACCTGATTGTTAGGAAAGAATCAGACAACTGATCGCGTTAGGGAAGCTCAGTCGGAAAAGAAAAGTCGCCTTGGAACCTCACGCCGGAGGGACAAAGACGGCTTTTTTAATTTCAATATATTTTCTAATTTAGGCAAGGCGCTGATTGCGAATGTGGGAATAAATCAGCATTCTTTAACTCAATAGCAATTTTTCGATGGCTTTTGCTACACCGTCTTCGTTGTTGCTGAGTGTCACGTAATCTGCCGTTTCTTTGACACGGTCCACGGCATTTTCCACCGCTACGCCCATGCCAGCATACTGAATCATCTCCAAATCATTGAAGTTGTCTCCAAAGCAGATAATTTCCGAAGGCTTGATTCCTTTTTCGGCTGCATACCGCTCAATTGCCAGTCCTTTATTTACCTGTTCAGAACAGATGTCGAAGGTGTTTGACCAAGAACTGGTTACGGAGATTCCCGGTATTGATTTCAACAGCGCATACAGCTCATTTCTTTCATGCTCCTCTGTGCCGCAGTGCGCAAGGACTTTGTAAATGCTGTCCTTACCGGCAACTTCAAAGGGATCTACTTCTATGATGGGAAACCGTTCCTGCTCTTCCAGCTTCTTGTTTAAGTCGTAGAAACGGGACATGTAGTCGGTGAGCTTTTGCGTATAGAAGTTTTCTTCCCCATAAAAATGAAAATAGAGTTCTTTCCCCTGCAGTAAATGAAAGACCTCTCTCAGAGGGCTGGGTTCGATGTGTTTTCCGTAAATGACAACTCCGTCATTCCCTTTGATCAGGGCGCCGTTGCAGGATAAGATCGGCGTATCCAGATTGAGCTCTCTAGCAAATCCTTTGGCACCGCCAAAGATTCTGCCTGTTGCCAGCATGAATTCTATACCTTGTTGTGAAACTTTATGTATGATGCTCTTCGTATATTCGGAAAGCGTGTTATCATCTCTCAATAATGTTCCATCCAGGTCACTTACGATTAGTCGATACATAATACCTCCTGTTAAAATGTGATCATAGTAAATAATTGGTTCGTGAATATCGTTATAAACTGTCATGATCGTCGGAAATACGGTCATGACCGCGGTGACACGATTGTTATCCTATGGGCCTGATGCTTACTTCCCCTGTATTCAATGTTCCGGAAGAACCGTCTTCATAACGCACCATCAGCCCTCCGTCCGGGTCAACATCAATTGCGTAAGCAGTAATCCCGTTTGTAAAATCCCTTGATTCATGGGCTTGACCGGTAGTAAGAATCCGGATCTCTTTGCCAAGAACCATAGAACGGCGGCGGTATTCTTCGATAAAACTTCTGGATTCCAGCGCTTCATTTAGCTCCAGTACCTGATTGATCACCTCCGCAATCAGCCGATTGCGGGAAGGCGGAGCCGGATCGGAAGGCTCGTCCTCTGCTGGAACTCCTTTGCCTGTTTGAGCTACATCGACTGCTGGAATTCCGTCGCTTACAGGATTGCTATGAAAGAGTGAACCAGCAATTTCGGAAAGCTCTTCTGGAAATTCACCGCTTGCGGTGCTGTAGTTGATTCCAATTCCAAGGACGATGTGTTCAATTTGTCCTGTTTCAAAATCCGTGACGGCTTCTGTGAGAATTCCGCAGACCTTTTTTCCGTCTGCATAGATATCGTTTACCCATTTGATGAAGCAGGACACTCCTGTCACTTTTTCAATCGCCCTGCATACAGCCACCGAGGCAGCCGTAGTAATGAGAACCGCCTTGGATGCATCGAAACGAGGCTTTAGGATGAAGCTCATGTAAATTCCTCTCGAGGGAGGGGAATAGAAATTCCTGCCCATGCGTCCTCGGCCTTTGGTCTGCTCCTCTGCAATGATGACTGAGCCTGCAGGAGCGCCTTCCAAAGCCATCTTCTTAGCGGTGAGGTTGGTGGATTCTACCGTTTTGAATACGTGTATGGAGCAGCCATGGAATGAAGGGGCGATGTGTGGGGAAATTCCTTCGGCAGAAAGCAGATCGCTGAAAGATGAGAGGCAGTAGCCTTTATTTGTGATCGCGTCTATGGGGTATCCCTCTTTTCGGAGTTCCCCTATGGCTTTCCAGATAGCAGCTCTGGATACGTTAAGACGTCCGGCCAATTCTTCTCCGGATACGGTGACACCCTTATTTTCTTCCAGTGCTTTTAAAACATTTCCCTTGGTTGACATTCCTAGCATTCCTCCTTTTCTAAAGAAGCGCTGAATTTGGCATGGATTGAATCAAGTGCTTCCCTGATAAAATTATACCCCATGAAGGGAGACTTTTCGACTATAAATTCCGATCTGTAAAAAACCGGAGGAAAACCCAATGAAAATCTGATGCCATAGACTTTGATTCAGTTGTATGGGACACAAGGGGGAAGTATAATGTGTTAGTAGTAGATGAGAGGGGAAATTGGTGAGTAGGAAATGAGAGGGGAACTGAAAGGGGATTCAATTATGAAAAAATATGCAGTAGGAGCGAAGACAAAAGCCGCACTTCTGATTTTGGCAGGAATACTGCTGGTTGTACCGACAGTACTCGGGGGCTGCGCAAACAAGGAAATGCCTGTTTCGACGAGCTTTGCCATACAAGGCAGCACTACCAAGGAAAGGAGCGAGCATTTGGAATTGGATCTGAACGTCCCTGTACTTTCCGGTTTTGATGCTGCAGAGACCATCAATGGACTGATTGATAAAAACATAAAGAGAGCCAGAAAAGAAGTGGAGGATGCTGCAAAGTTCCTCGGTGAGGATGGATCAACCATGAAAGCGGGACTCACCGTTGGGTATCTGTATTCCAAGAGTGAAAATATCGTCTCCCTATGGGTTATGTATGCCAACTATACGGGAGGCGCGCACGGCCTCTATTGGGTAGAACCTTATACGTTTAATACCACAACCAACGAAATTTATCGCTTTGCCGATTTGTTCAAGGAAGGAAGCGCTTCTGCAGCCTATGTTACGGAACAGATTTTGAAAAGGATACAGGAAAATCCTGATCTTTACTTCAGCAGTGCTGACGAGACCGTGAAGAAGTACCATGAGGATTACAACTATTTTGTGAATGGAAATCAGGTGGTGGTTTTCTTTTCTTTATATGAAATAGCGCCTTATGCGGGAGGAATTCAATTTTTTACATTTAATGCGGAGGAACTGAAGGATCTTCTAAAACCAGAGCTATACAACGCCATTAAGGATGAAAAACCGGTAGATACTAAAGGAACCATTTTGGAATATTAAAAATTCCTACCGTTTTGATAGAAATTTTCTATAATCTGCAGAAATAGGTTGAATTCCTACTTTTCCTATTGTACCATATGTTTATAAAAGAAAAAATATAGTATATCTATATGAATGAATTACGGTGGTGATAAAATGAAAATTTCGACAAAGGGTCGGTATGCTCTTCGCCTCATGCTGGATTTGGCTATTAATTACACGGGTGAATATATTTCAATCAAAAGTATTGCCGCAAGGCAGGAAATCTCCGAAAAGTACCTGGAGCAGATCATAACGCAGCTTAACAGGGCTGGATATGTAAAGAGCGTTCGGGGAGCCCAGGGTGGTTATATGCTCTCCAAGGCTCCGGCAGAATATACAGTGGGAATGATCTTGCGTTTAATGGAGGGCAGCCTTGCTCCTGTCAACTGCGCCGAAGATGAAGACTCCTGTGACAGAGCATCGCGCTGCGTCACGCAGGAGGTATGGGTTCAAATTCAGAAGGCGGTAGAAGGCGTTGTTGACCATATTACACTGGAAGATCTGGTGACACGCTATCAGCAAAAGGCGGAACCGGTCTACATCATTTAGTACAATACTGATTCAATAAGCACTTTGAAAAGCTGATTCAATCGGCAATTATAAAGCTGGTTCAATCAGCAATCTACAAAGCTGATTGTCATGTGCACGCGATCGGAACAGCATTCTGTCATCGGAATGCTGTTTGTTGTATCAAAAGAGAACGGGCGCGTATACTGAGCGTGCAAAAAGTGAAAAAAAGTATTGACAATGGGACGCAACCAGCGTATTATTAGTTTAATTTTAAAAATCATATTAAGTTGATAGGAATAGTATTAAATAAAAGGAGATGAAAGAGATGACAGAAAGGAAAGACAGAAACCTCAGATTCGAGACATTGCAAATTCATGCAGGGCAGGAAAATCCAGATCCGGCAACCGATGCAAGGGCAGTACCGATCTATCAGACATCCTCATACGTTTTTAAGGATTCTGCAACAGCAGCAGGAAGATTTGGACTGACGGAAGGCGGTAATATCTATACCAGGATCATGAATCCGACTTCTGATGTGTTTGAACAGCGTATCGCTGCATTGGAAGGCGGTATCGGTGCACTGGCCCTTGCTTCCGGTGCAGCAGCAGCAACTTATGCGGTGCAGAACATCGCTCATGCAGGAGATCATATTGTTGCTGCAAATACGATCTACGGCGGTACATATAATTTGTTTGCTCATACCCTCAAGGATTTCGGCATAGAAACTACGTTTGTTGATCCGGAAGAAGAGAATGGTTTTCAGAATGCCATCAAAGAAAACACCAAGCTGATTTTCATTGAAACCCTTGGAAATCCAGCATCGAATGTCATCGATATCGCTGAAGTGGCTGAGATTGCACATAAAAATGGGATTCCCCTTATCGTAGACAATACGTTTGCAACACCATTTCTGTTGAGACCCATCGAGCATGGTGCTGACATCGTCGTTCACTCCGCAACAAAATTTATCGGCGGACACGGAACCTCCATCGGAGGCGTTATTGTTGATTCCGGTAAGTTCGATTGGGCTGCATCCGGTAAATTCCCGTATCTGACAGAACCGGATCCAAGCTATCATGGAGTGAAATTCACAGAAGCTGTGGGCGCAGCTGCATATATTATCAAGGCCCGTGTTACGCTGCTCAGAGACACCGGATCTGCGCTGAGCCCGTTCAATTCCTTCTTGTTCCTGCAGGGATTGGAGACCCTTTCCCTCAGAGTGGAGAGACATGTATCCAACACCCTTAAGGTACTCGACTTTTTAAGTAATCATGAAAAAGTCGTTAAGGTAGATCATCCCGCATTTTCCGACGGAAAAGAAAAAGCGGCATATGATAAGTACTTTCCCGGGGGAGCAGGCTCGATCTTTACCTTTGAAATCAAGGGCGGCGCAGCAGAGGCACAGGCTTTCATCGATAAGCTGGAAATTTTCTCACTGCTTGCAAATGTAGCAGATGTGAAGTCCCTTGTGATTCATCCGGCCAGCACAACCCACTCCCAGATGACGGAGCAGGAGCTGCTTGCCGCAAGGATTAAACCCAACACTATTCGACTTTCCATTGGAACAGAGCACATCGATGATCTCATAGAGGATCTTGAAAACGCATTCGACTCGATAAACTAATTGCTTAAAAGAGATGGAAGCCATACGGATCAGTCGGTAAGCTGGCGCTTGCCGACTGATGCGGCTGTCGATTAACACAAGAGAAGATCGATTAAGGTAAAATCTGTATCGCCCTGTACATGTCCGGAATTCCTTGACTTTTCACTGCTTGAACGCTACAATATATGTTTGTCGGGAGGGGACAAAATCTTTAACCGATAACATTGCCCGGATGAGCACCGCTGTAAGGTACGATCCCATGCGGCGGCAAAATTCGATGCTACGGACAAGAGAGGAGCGAAAACGCAGTAAATGATTGAAATAAAAAATTTGTCGAAGTTTTTCAGTACGGAAAACGGTGACTTT
>JAQSXD010000117.1 GCA_029266295.1 Bacillota bacterium
TGATAAATTTATCAAAGTATCGGCATTAATGAATCTTTTATATAGATGCAAAACTAATTACAGGAGGAAGAATGTATGAACAAGCTTGAAGATCTTCGCGCAAAAAAGGCTGCAATTGCCCTTGGCGGAGGACAGAAAAGAATTGATGCTCAGCACAAGCAGGGAAAGCTGACAGCAAGAGAAAGACTGGATCTTCTGTTTGACGAAGGCAGCTTCGTGGAAATTGACGTATTCGTATCACACAGATGCAACAATTTCGACATGGCCGACAAGCATGCTCCCGGAGATGGAGTGGTGACAGGTTATGGTACAGTTGACGGAAGACTTGTATTTGCTTATGCGCAGGATTTTACCGTTCTTGGAGGTTCTCTCGGCGAATATCATGCAGAGAAAATCGTTAAAGTACAGGGTATGGCCCTTAAAATGGGAGCACCTATCGTTGGCCTTAATGATTCCGGTGGTGCCAGAATTCAGGAAGGTGTTAACGCGCTTTCAGGATTTGGAAAGATTTTCTACAACAATACGATTTCTTCCGGAGTGATTCCACAGATCTCAGTGATCATGGGACCCTGTGCCGGAGGCGCGGTATATTCTCCGGCCATCACAGATTTTGTATTCATGGTAGATAAGACCAGCCAGATGTTTATTACCGGACCACAGGTCATTAAGACTGTAACGGGAGAAGACATCTCTGCAGAGAAGCTCGGCGGCGCTATGACCCATAACTCCATCAGCGGTGTTGCCCATTTCATAGGAAAAAACGATGCGGAGACACTTGCTCAGGTAAGAAATCTTCTCAGCTATCTTCCTTCCAATAATCTGGAGACTGCTCCGGTTTATGCAACCGGTGATGATGCCAACAGACTGATTCCGGAATTCAATGAAATCATTCCCGAGAATCCAAATAAGGCTTATGATATCTATGAAGTCATCAAAAAACTTGCTGACAACGGCGAAATTTATGATGTCATGCCGCATTATGCAAAAAATATTGTAACCTGCTATATCAGACTGGATGGGCAGACGGTCGGCGTAATTGCGAACCAGCCTAAATTTGCTGCGGGTTGCCTCGACATCAATGCTTCGGACAAAGCGGCCAGATTCATTCGTAGATGTGATGCTTTCAATACGCCGCTTCTTACCATTGAGGACGTTCCTGGCTTCCTTCCCGGAACAGATCAGGAATACGGCGGAATTATCAGACACGGTGCTAAGATGCTGTATGCTTACTGCGAAGCAACGGTACCGAAGGTCACAATGATTCTTAGAAAAGCTTACGGCGGAGCATACATCGGAATGTGTAATAAGGAACTGGGTGCTGATTTGGTGCTCGCATGGCCTAGTGCGCAGATCGCTGTAATGGGAGCAGAAGGCGCAGCAAATATCGTCTTTAAAAATGAAATCAGCGGAGCCGCTGATCCCGTTGCTAAGAGACAGGAAAAAGTTGCTGAGTACGAAGAAAAATTCAACAATCCTTACCGGGCTGCAGAAATGGGTTATGTAGATGATATCATTGAGCCCGCAACGGCACGCCAGAGAGTCATCAGTGCATTTGACATGCTTGCATCCAAGAGACAGTCACTCCCGGCTAAGAAACACGGAAATATTCCGCTGTAAAGGGTAATCCTTGATGCGTTTATGTAAAATATTTCAGAAAGGAAAATGGTGACATAGATGGAATTAAGCTTGATGGAACGATTTGCCGATCCCGAGATGATTCAGGGATTGTCAAGTAGTGAGTTGGTACAGGGCGCTCTGATCACAACTTTAATGGGAATGGGAACCACGTTTGTTGTTCTTACTCTTCTGTGGGCAATTATCGCGTTTGTATCAAATATCATCAATAAATCAGAAGGAAAGCCCCAAGGGCCGACCGCTGCACCGACCGCTCCAACCGCATCTTCCCCATCTGCTCCTGCTGCTGCGCAGACAACTTCTGCTTCAGCCGCCACAGGAACAGGAACGGAGCTGATTGCAGTAATTGCTGCAGCCATCGCTGCGCTGGAGGGTACCTCTCCCAATCATCTGATCATCAGAAAGATCAGCAGAGTTTCCGGAAACAGTACGCCATGGAGCAGAGCAGGCGCTTCTGAGATCATCGATAGTCGAAAATTTTAATCTAAAAGGAGAAAGTAACTATGAAAAAATATAACATTGTGGTAAATGGTATTTCATATGCAGTTGAAGTTGAAGAAGTCGGCAATGGCGCAGCTTCTGCACCGGCAGCAGCTCCAGCCCCCGCAGCGACTCCTGCACCGGCTCCAGCCCCTGCAGCAGCACCGGCTCCAGCAGCAGCCCCTGCAGCAGCTCCTTCAGCAGGCGCGCAGGTGATTGAATGCCCCATGCCCGGTACCATCCTTGATATTAAAGTAAAGCCCGGCGATGCTGTTGCAGCTGGACAGGTTCTTCTGATTCTTGAAGCGATGAAAATGGAAAATGAAATTATGGCGCCAGGTGCCGGTGTAGTTGATACCATTCAGGTTACAAAAGGTGCATCAGTGAATGCAGGAGATATCTTACTCTCCCTCAAGTAACCTCCATATTAACCCTTTTAATTTCAGGAGGTAGAAATGATTTTAGCGACGATACAAGAATTTATACTGACAACAGGGCTAATGAATATGGATATGAAGAGCGGCATCATGATCATTGTTGCGCTGACCTTCCTTTATCTGGCCATCCGAAGAGGCTTTGAACCCCTGTTGCTCGTTCCGATTGCCTTCGGTATGCTCCTGTCCAATTTGCCGCTCACCGGTATTTTTGAGCATACAGTAACGGCCTTTGATGTATATATGGACCCATCAAAAACCGAAACCTCGGGAGGGCTTTTCTACTTATTCTATTCCTTTAATAAGCTGGGAATTTTCCCTCCCCTTATTTTCCTTGGAATAGGAGCGATGACGGATTTCGGACCGCTCATTGCAAATCCCAAGTCTCTGCTTCTTGGAGCAGCAGCGCAGCTAGGAATCTTCACCACATTTATCGGAGCAATTTTCCTTGGGTTTAATGCCCAGGAAGCCGCATCCATCGGTATCATCGGCGGTGCCGACGGTCCGACTGCGATTTTCCTGACGACAAAGCTGGCACCTCACTTACTTGGTGCCATTGCGGTTGCAGCCTATTCCTATATGGCACTGGTACCTGTTATCCAGCCGCCGATTATGAAGGTGCTGACAACGAAAAAAGAGCGTATGATCAAGATGGATCAGCTTAGAGTAGTCAGCCAGAGAGAAAAGATACTGTTTCCGATTTTCGTAACAGTAATCGTCACTTTGATCCTTCCGCCGGCAGCTGCCTTGGTTGGTATGTTGATGCTTGGCAACTTGTTCAAAGAAAGCGGCTGTACTGCCAGACTTTCTGAAACAGCATCCAATGCTTTCATCAATATTGTAACGATCCTTCTTGGAATCTCAGTAGGGGCATCCGCGCAGGGCCCAACCTTCCTGGTTCCAGAGACAATAAAGATCATTGTACTGGGTGTGCTTGCATTCGCTGTGGGCACTGCAGGCGGTGTGCTGCTTGGTAAAGTGATGTGCGCTCTGTCTGGAGGCAAGATCAATCCGCTGATTGGATCAGCGGGGGTATCGGCGGTACCGATGGCAGCCCGTGTTTCACAGAAGGTCGGTCAGGCCGAAAATCCATCCAACTTCCTACTGATGCATGCCATGGGGCCGAATGTGGCCGGTGTTATCGGTTCGGCGGTAGCCGCAGGTGTACTGCTCTCAATGTTTGGCGGATATTAATCCTCAAACGGAAATCAAACCATATGTTCTAATAAAGACTGAGTTAACGAGAATATTGTTTTAATGATATTTTCAGGAGTTATAAAAAACAAACGGGGGAGATTTGTGTGACATATCTCCCTTGTTCTATGTTTAAAATTAGCGTATCAATACGTATAAGAAAGAGGAGGCGAAATCATCTTTGAATGGTCTTTGGAGCGAACTCTTTACCGGAGTTATCAATTTACAAATAAATCAAGTTATCATGTTTGCCATTGGAGGACTTCTTATTTACCTGGCAATTGCTAAGGAATATGAGCCAATGCTGCTGCTGCCGATCGGATTTGGAGCAATCCTTTGCAACATTCCGTTTTCCTCTGCAATAGGGGATGAAGGATTTTTAACAATTCTCTACAATGCAGGGATCAAAACAGAATTATTTCCCGTACTGATTTTCATCGCAGTGGGAGCGATGATCGACTTTAAACCATTGATTCAAAATCCGTTCATGCTGTTTTTCGGAGCGGCTGCACAGTTCGGAATCTTTTTTACCATGATGTTTGCCCTTGCAACAGGTCACTTTGATTTGAAGGAAGCAGCATCCATCGGCATCATTGGAGCTGCAGACGGACCGACATCTATCTATGTTGCAAAGGAGTTCGCGCAAAACTACCTGGGACCGATCTCTGTTGCAGCATATTCCTACATGTCATTGGTTCCAATTATTCAGCCGCCGGTGATCAAGCTGCTGACAACGAGTAATGAACGAAAAATCAGAATGAAATATACCCAGGTTGAGGTGCCCAGAGTTGTTGAAATCCTCTTCCCCATTATCATCACTTTGATCGCAGGGATTATTGCTCCGATGAGTGTAGCGCTTGTTGGATCGCTGATGTTTGGAAATCTCATCAGAGCCTGCGGCGTACTTACCAGATTATCCAACTCTGCTCAGAATGAACTTGCAAATCTGGTCACACTGCTTCTTGGAATCACCATTGGTTCCACCATGACAGCAGGCGCATTCCTGAATTTGCAGACACTGATGATCATGGGTATGGGTCTTGTGGCATTTATTTTCGATACAGCGGGCGGCGTCCTTTTTGCAAAGTTCCTGAATCTGTTCTTACCCAATAAGGTTAATCCTATGATCGGAGCAGCTGGAATCTCCGCATTCCCCATGTCAGGTCGTGTCGTTCAGAGAATGGCTACCAAAGAAGATCCAAGCAACTTTATCCTGATGCAGGCTATGAGTGCAAATGTAGCGGGACAGCTTGGTTCCGTTGTGGCTGGAAGTTTGATCCTGGCACTGGTACCGGTTGTACTTGCGTCAATGTAATCGAAGGAGGTAATCAATATGGATTTGCAGTTAATGGAAGCGGGCCTTGAGGTTACTGCTTTTGGACTTGGCGGAGTTTTCGCGGTATTAATCTTATTCTACTGCGCCACGAAGATAATGCTTGTAGTTGCAAGAAAAACAGAAAAGAAGGAAAAATAATAACCGAAAATGACATTGAAACGCCTTGGAAGATCAAATTGATCCTTTTAAGGCGTTTTTCGGAGGTGTGTGATGGATGAAAATGATGCTACGGTCGTTCACCACTCATTTACGCCAACAATTAACATGACTTTTTTGTTGTAAAAATAAATCGTTTGAATTATACTATATTAATCGATTTGACAAAACCGTGTTCATCACTGATTATTCACGGAGATAAACTGAAGATCGAAGGGAGAACAGATATGTTACTAGCATTCGACGTTGGCAACACAAACATTGTATTAGGAGTCTTCAAAGACGGCAATCTGATTCAAAACTGGAGAATGGAAACCGATAACAATAAAAGTGCTGATGAGTACGGTATGATTATTAATCAGCTTTTCAACTACGAAGGTCTGAACACCAAAGAAATAAAAGACGTTATTATTTCAACGGTAGTTCCGTCGGTACTATACACATTGCAGCATTTGTCCATGAAATATTTTAACCGGAGGGCCATTGTAATCGGGCCTGGAATTAAAACCGGATTGATCATTAAGTATGATAATCCCAAGCAGGTTGGGGCCGATCGAATTGTTAACGCTGTGGCGGCACTTGCCAAATATGGCGGACCGCTGATCATCGTCGATTTCGGAACCGCCACTACATTCTGCGCAATCACAGAAAATGCTGAATACCTGGGAGGCACCATAGCGCCGGGCATTAAGATTGCCTCGGATGCTCTGTTTGAAAAAACTGCGAAGCTTCCCAAGGTTGAATTGGAATCACCTGGCCATGTGATTTGCAAGAATACAATTGAGAGCATGCAGTCGGGACTTGTTTATGGTCACATGGGGATGGTTGATTATATCATCAAAAAAATGCAAGAAGAGCTAACGGAACATTCTAAGACGGGAAAAGTACCGAAGGTGATTGCTACCGGCGGCCTCGCTTCCCTGATCGGAAGTGGTATCAACTGCATTGACAGCATTGATAAGCTTTTGACATTGGAAGGGTTGCAATTAATCTATGAAAAAAATAAAGGTCACAAAGCATGAAAATAGGAAGTGTAACGCTGGAAAACCCTTTTTTTTTGGCTCCGCTGGCGGGGATCACCGACGCTCCCTTTCGTAGAATCTGCAAGGAACAGGGTGCCGGCCTCGTCTATTCGGAGATGGTTAGCGGCAAAGGGCTTTACTATAACGATAAATCAACGGAGCGACTTCTTCGAATTTACGAAGAGGAAAAACCAGTTGCATATCAGATCTTCGGTTCTGAACCGGAGATCATCGGTTTCACGGCGGAAAAACTTGCAGGCAGGGGAAATTGTATTCTGGACATTAACATGGGCTGCCCTGTCCCCAAAGTAGTAAAAAACGGCGAAGGTTCTGCTCTTCTGAAAGAACCTGAGCTTGTAAAATCCATTATTCGTGTGGCAGTCGCCTCAGCGGGCAAGCCGGTTACTGTTAAAATCCGAATTGGATGGGATTCGACTAGAATCAATGCAGTGGAAATCGCCCAGGCTGCCGAGAATGCAGGTGCCAGCGCCATTGGAGTACACGGCAGGACGAGAGAACAGTTCTATTCGGGAAAAGCAGACTGGAATGTGATTCGGGACGTAAAAAAAGCCGTATCCGTACCCGTGATCGGTAACGGGGATGTCTTTTCAGGTATGGATGCCATAAGACTGATGGAGGAAACGAGCTGTGATTTTGTGATGATTGCCAGAGGCGCGCTTGGAAACCCTTGGATCTTCCGTGAAGCACTGGCACTCTGGGAAGGAAAATCTCTGCCGGCGCCGCCGGAGCTCGATGAAAAACTCGAATTGATTATTAAGCATTTCGACCTGCTCCTTGAGGAAAAAGGAGAATACGCTGCAGTAAGAGAAATGAGAAAGCACGCTGGCTGGTATTTAAAGGGGATTCCGGGATCTGCGGCGATTCGTCGTCAATTGAATACCATCGCAGACGCAGATTTGCTAAAGGAAACTCTGGCTTCCATTAAGAAGTAATGAACAGTCAGCTAATCGTCTGATAACAAGCTGGCAAAAGATTGAAAATCTTGACTTTTACTGATAAATCCATTATAATATTGCGCATACGAGCGCATCTTTCGGTCAAATGGAACCAATTATAACGTTAAAAGGAGATAATAAAATGGCAGAAGAAATGCTGTTAACAAAGGAAGGCTATGAGAAGATCGTAGCTGAGCACGAAGAACTGGTTACTGTAAGAAGAAAAGAAGTTGCCGAAAGAATTAAGGAGGCAATCTCTTATGGCGACATTTCCGAAAACTCCGAGTATGATTCTGCGAAGAATGAACAGGCGGATTTAGAAGAAAGAATCAATAAACTGGAAAATATGTTGCGCAAAGCAAAGATCATAGATGAATCTACCATGCCGAACGATCGCGTAGGGATTGGGCTTAAGTGTCGTGTCAAGGAACTTGAAACAGGAGAAACTATGGAATTTGCCATTGTAGGCTCTACAGAAGCGGATCCATTTGAGGGCAAAATCTCAAACGAATCTCTCGTAGGTGCTGCCTTGCTTGGCAAGAAGGCAAATGAAATTGCAGAAGTACAGGTACCGGACGGAGTCGTGAGCTATCAGGTTCTTGATATATATAAATAGACTGTGCGAAGTTCCGTGCAGCAAAATACATCGAAATAGTCTAGAAAAGAGGAATTGATATGAGTACAGAAGACAACAGCCAGGTGCAGGCAGTGAATGGCGCTGATACCGAAGTTGAAATTTCAGAAGAGGGCTTAAACGAGCTGAGACAAGTCAGACGTGACAAACTGAAAAAGCTTCAGGAGATGGGAAGAAACCCATTTTTGGTTGAGACCTGGGACGTAAAAAACCACAGTATGGACATCAAGGACAACTTTGAGCAGATGGAAGGTCAGGAGGTTAGCTGCGCAGGCAGAATCATGGCCAAACGTCAGATGGGGAAAGCCTCTTTTATCGATATCCAGGATAAACAGGGTAGGATTCAGTGCTACATCAGACAGGATGCAATCACACCGGAAGAATATGAAATCTTTCTTACCTATGATATTGGTGATATTGTAGGGATTGTCGGTGAAGTGTTCAAAACAAAGCACGGCGAAATTTCCATCAAGACCAGCGTAATCAAGCTGCTGTCTAAATCTCTGCAGATTCTTCCCAATAAATTTCATGGATTAAAGGATCAGGATATCAGATACCGCCAGCGGTATGTGGATCTCATCATGAACCCTGAAGTAAGACAGACATTTGTTCAGCGTTCTAAGATCATCCATTCCATAAAAGATGTATTGGAAAACGATTATGGCTATCTGGAAGTAGATACGCCAATTTTGACCACCATTGCAGGTGGTGCCAATGCAAGACCCTTCGATACCCATCACAATACTCTTGATATCGATATGAAGCTGCGTATTTCCAATGAATTGTTCTTAAAGAGATTGATCGTAGGGGGCCTGGACCGTGTTTATGAAATGGGCAAGATGTTCCGTAATGAGGGGATGGACAGAAACCACAACCCCGAGTTTACATCCATGGAATGTTATATGGCCTATGGCGATATGGATGACATGATGGAAGTTACAGAACAGGTCGTTTCCAAAGCTGCCTTAGCTGCAACCGGAAGTATGGTCATCGAATATCAGGGAAAGACGTTTGACCTGACGCCCCCATGGAGAAGACTGAACATGGCAGATGCCGTGAAGGAAATCACGGGTGTGGACTTTGCTACCATCGTCACCGATGAAGAAGCAAGAGCAGCAGCCATCCAGCAGGGAATGGAAAAGGACGATGTCAAGGGACTGACGAGAGGAAAGATTCTTGCGGAAATGTTTGAGACATTCTGCGAGGAAGTTCCCGGTTATCTTGATGGCCCTGTCTTTGTCATTGGGCATCCGGTAGAAATTTCTCCGCTGGCAAAGAGAGATCCCGTTGATCCGAGAATTACCAGAAGATTTGAAGCCTATGTAAACTGCTGGGAAATCGCCAACGCATTCTCTGAATTGAATGATCCCATCGATCAATATGAACGATTCAAGGAACAGCAGGCTCAGCTGGATGACGGAACAGACGATGAAGCCCATCCAATGGACGAGGATTTCGTAAACGCGCTGGAAGTTGGACTGCCTCCGAC
>JAQSXD010000118.1 GCA_029266295.1 Bacillota bacterium
AGCATTGGCGTAGAAGCCCAGGTGAGGCTTGGCGCCACAAAAGACGGTTACTTGAAGGCTGCGGAAATGACCTTTCTTTTAGACACAGGTGTTTATGCAAGCGCATAAGCACCCTCATAATCGTCCCCTGAGACTTTACAAAAGGCCTCATATCTGCTCCCATTTCATAGCAAAGACCTTTCTCCAAAGGATAACATTGGAAGCTGCTGAAAGAAGGATTACCCCATAGATGCCGCCTGCCCCAAACCATGCGGAAATAAGGAAATAATGGGCGCCTGCCAGCGCTCCAAGTATAAAGAGCGTTGGAATGGCAGCCCACGCCCCCTTCTGTGCACTGCCGAAGCTTTCAGAAAAGGGTAGGGTTTTCTCAAAAATATGAAAACATAGGACAGCAAACAGTAGAATATTCAAGAAGATGCCAATCAGATTGAGAATGATTCCGGTTCCCAGAAGCAGGACAAAAATAATGCTTTCCACAAGGAAAACCGGCAAAAAGAGCCTGACCAGGAGCGCCTTCATTGTGCCTTTGAAAATGGCTCCCACAGCTTTAACCGGAGCGGTTTTATAAATCCATGCCGCCCTATAGTTTGCGGAGCATTTCATCATTTGAATCACGCTTGGTAAGAAAATGGCGCCGAAATAGAGATGAAGGCAATAGTTTGGGCTCAAAGGCAGCGTTGATGAACTGTAGGCGATCTCGTTCATAATAAATAGAAACGGAAAAACGATGGACAGCCCCAGAGAAGGATAAACCTGAAGTTTAAACTCCCTTTCGTTCCGCATCATATCGATTGCAAATCTGTAAAAAGTCCGTTCCTCCCTGCTGAAACAAATCAATCTTCCTATTTTTTCAGACAGCCTGAGGCGACTCTTGCGTCTGCTTCCGCTGTAACTGGCCAGTTTCTGCAAACTTCTTTCAAAAACTGGCATGAGCCTGAAAAACAGCAAAATTGAAATAAGCGGCACCAGAAGAGCCAAAAGAGAAAACAACTCATAATAGCCGTTCGCAGAAGCATTCAAAAGAATCTCAAAGGGAGCACCGAACCATACGGGAACGACGAAGCACTGCCACCATTTCGGTACGAATACAGCACTGAGTTCTGTAAACTGAAACAGCCTTCCGATCAGCTGATACCCTACCGCAATCACGACGGCCAGCGCAATCTGAACATAGTTGATGATATCCTTGAGTTTCTCTCCATCAAACACCTTTAAAACCAACAGATAAATCAATGCCGTAACGGCAACGATAAAAAGATCTGCCAGAATGATCTCGCAGACAAACAGCAGCGCAAACAACACACCATGTCTGACCAGTGACACCACGATGGGGATACCAGCAAAAGCGACGGAAATAAAGCTCATATAAATAAGAACATGAACGGTTTTTGCCATGCTGACGGTTTTCGCGTCCACCGGTTTAGACAGCAGGACATTTTTATCCCTCAGGTCCAGCAAAACCGAGGAGAAATCAGAAATCAGTGTGGACATAATCATAAACAGATAGATTCCGAACACGAGGCTCATTTGGAAAATATAATGATTCCCCATGAGGATAAAGGGGATAGTAATTGCCCCCATCAGCGTATAAACCCAAAGAGAGCTTAAGAAGTGATTCTTTTCTTTGGTTCCCTCCGCATCCTTGTTGTTATTCAAAACCGTGGGTATCCGTCTTCCGTCCATGATCAGTTTGATTTCCAGGATTTTTCTCATCAATATGTAGTCTGCACCCAGCATTTTAAAAATGAAAGCAAACCGGTCCAGTAGTTTTAATATCCGAAGTTCTTTCATCTTGCCCTATGCCCCCTGAATGACCGCAGCGAATTCTTCCGCAATGGACGCATGTTCTTTAAATCCGGTAAGCTGGTTGAAGATTTCCTCCAGACTTCCCTCCCGCAACTGATTCTTCAGCTCATTAAAACTGCCGTCGGCAACCACAATACCGTCGTTCAGCAGAACAATCCTATGGCTGATTTTCTCTACCACATCCATGATATGAGACGAATAGAACACGGTCTTGCCCTGAGCCGCCAAACGGGAAAGAATTTCTTTAACCACCAGCATACTGTTTGCGTCCAGACCGCTCAGGGGTTCATCCAAAAACAGGATGTCCGGATTATGAAGCAGGCTTGCTATGATCATTACCTTCTGCTTCATTCCTTTGGAACAGGCGGCGATTTTAGAATCAAACATGTCTTCGATGTCAAAGAGCCGCATCAACTTCCGAGCCTTTGTTTCGGACGTTTCATACGCTAAGCCGTAAAGCGCTCCAATGAAGGTTAGATACTCTCTAGCTGTGAGACTATCGTATATTTCCGCGATTTCCGGTACATATCCAATCCTGCGCTTGTATTCGATATCGCCGTCAGCAATATCCTGCCCAAGAATTTTTACTTTTCCTGAATATCCTGTAAGCAGACCAAGCATGATTTTTACCGTGGTGCTCTTGCCTGCCCCGTTCGGCCCGATATATCCGATGATTTCCCCCTGATCAACATCTAGATTCACCCCTTTCAGTACCTCCTTGGCACCGAAATTCATTCTCAAATCCCTTATGGACAGGATTCCGCCCTCTCGATCTAACATAACGCTACCTTCTCGGACTGCCAAAACGACATCTTCTCTATTAACCATAATGGTTCCCCTTTTTCCCCTTCTTGTTATAAGTTGAGCGGTTTACTTCTTAAAAAAGTCTTTAAACTTATCTCCAAAAAGATCGCCCAGGGTAGCAGACGATTCTTCCGTAACCAGTTCAACATCGTCATGAACCTGGCCTTCTGCTTCCTTGATACTGAGGCTCATCTTCTTATTTTCTTCATCAACTTTAAGGATCACCGCCTGCACAGCATCCCCGACTTTCAGAACATCGGAAGGCTTACGCACCCGATCGGATGAAATTTCGGAGATGTGCACCAAGCCCTCAACACCCTCTTCGACCTCCACGAAAGCGCCGAAATCCAGAAGACGAACCACCTTGGCTTCGACATAGTCTCCTACTTTGTAATAGTCGGCAACGCCCTTCCATGGATCCTCATCTACATTTTTTAGCACAAGGCTGATCTTCCCGGTTTTGTGGTCAATATTAGCCACATAGACGGTTACTTGATCGCCTTCTGAAACCACCTCAGAAGGATCATTGACCCGGTGCCATGCAAGATCGTCAAGATGAATCAGCCCTTCTGCACCGCCCAGATCGACAAAGGCACCGAATTTCATCAGCTTGGTTACCACGCCTTGCCGCATTTCTCCGGCTTGCAGTTCCCTCATCAGCTGCTTTTTTTGCTGATCCCGTTCAGCAGATTCTACCGCTTTTCTAGATAGAACCACCCGTTTCTTTTCTCTATCAAAGTCCTCAACAACGACTTCGAGGGTTTTGCCTGCAAATGCCGAAAGATCCTCAACATACCGATAGGACAGGAGTGATGCAGGGATAAAGCAGCTCACATTCCGGTACGTTGCAGAGACACCGCCTTTCACTGCCGCAGTCACCTTAGCAAGCAGCTTCTTCTTGCTCTTGAATGCCTCTTCCAGGTCATCCCAGCCATCCAACTCCTCAGCCTCTCTGTGCGTAAGAACTACGTTTCCTTCCGCATCATGGGGATCAAGTACGATGACAGGAATGACATCACCTTCTCGGTATTCAAAGTCTTCTGTCATTCCTTCTCGCCTGATAATGCCGTCCGATATATAGTTGATGTTAACAAGGATTGTCTCCTCATTGACTGAAATCACGGTGCCCTTTAGTAAATCACCTTTATAAATTCGTTCCATGGACTTCTCTATCTCGTCCAAAAAGTCCATCATAGTGTTTTTCTCTTCCATTTGTTTCTTTCTCCTTTGTTTTTTCTTTCCTGGCTTCAGATCGAAAAATATCAGATTAGATGTGTGCCTGGAATCAATTCGCTTTTCTTCTTATTATATCAAAATATCACCAGGATAAATAATAAAAACCTAAATAATAAAAATACTGAAACCAGGTCCCTGAGATGCTATAATTATGGAATACTGCCTAGTACAGCGTATTCTAAATAACCGGATAGAAAACGCCGGATGAAGTTTCAGAGGTGGTTTTCAAAAAAACGTAGTCATAGTGGCGCTACGATTGCCGGAAACTTATCCGGCACTCTCCCTAGAATTATCGAAATCAGAGGTATTAAATGAGTGACATTATCATAGAAAAATCAATTCTTCATATCCTCGACCCCAATGCAGGGGTACCGGTTCTTTCCGCCAAAGGTCTTCCCCAGGACGAGTCGGAGGAATTTTTTACGAAGCATATCGAACGTCTGTGGAAGGACAGCGAGCTGAAAGAATGCGAATTTGACGAAGGAGAAAACCCGGTACGGGATGTTTTGGATCAGTCGTCGGGAGAGCACTTCGCAGCCTTTAGCCAGCAGCTGTCAGAGGTGCTGTTCAGTATCATGTCTGCCAATGTGGACATTCCTGCGGCGGATGTTTATTTTGCAGTCTTTAGAAAGGATCAGAGCCGTTATTTGGGCATTCTGAAGTTGAATTATAAGGAAGCTTACACCCACAGTCTTGTCAATATGGACGATACAAGCAGCACAAACGTCATCAAATACAGGACGCTTTTTGCAGGCGAATCCCAGAAAATAGACGAATGCGTATTCATCGACCTATCCACCAAAAAGCTCTGGATCAAGGAAAGAAAATATGAAATCAACGGGCAGAAGGACTTTTATCTTTCCTCGCTCCTGCTTCGGACTTGTCCTGCCCGGTCTTATAAAGAACAGTACAAGTTGCTAGAAAAGTCCGCGGAACAGGTTGTAAAGAAATTTTATTCCGGAGATTCACTCAAACAGGCGGAAGTAAAGATGGCAATCAAGAACAACGTAGATGAAAATCTTGAGATTGACGTAGAGGAACTGAGCAAAGCCGCTTTCGCAGACAGCCCGGATATGCAGCGTCAGTACCGCGAGGAACTGTCCCAAAAGGGATTTACAGAGAAAAAGATAAAAATCAACCAGCAGATCTATGACGATCTGGAGAAGAACCACAAGCTGATCACCGACATGGGCATCAAGATGGAAATTCCCACAGCGCTGCTGAAGGATCCCAGCAAGGTAGAATTCATCGTAAATCGCGATGGAACGATGTCCATCCTGATCAAGAATGTGAACGAGGTAAAGAGCCGATAGGAAACGTATAAAATTTAAGCCTATAGAACTCTACCCGAACAAAAAATCGATCCTCCGAATTACCGGAGGATCGATTTTATTGATAGAAGAATGAATGAAAAGTAGATGGGTTCCTTTTACAGAACTCCTTTTATTGCTGGATATAATTCTCGGAACACCTGATATTTTCGCGCATAAGCTTCCGTCAATTCCGGCTGGGGCTTTATCGTTTGCTTCACCTTCACGATTGCTCTTGCTGCTGCTTCCACAGAAGCATATTCTCCGCAAGCCACTGCCGCAAGAATGGCACCGCCCAGTGCCGGGCCTTCTTCTGTCACTAGAAGCTCCACTTC
This sequence comes from Bacillota bacterium, assembly GCA_029266295.1. Taxonomy (GTDB): domain Bacteria; phylum Bacillota; class Clostridia; order Peptostreptococcales; family Anaerovoracaceae; genus Anoxybacterium. The sequence continues at coordinate 5,492 of JAQSXD010000118.1, forward strand.
GATATTCAGGATATTTGCCAGAATCTGCTGCCATACAGGGCTCTTTGCTCCGCCCCCGCACAGCTTTGTCCGCTTGATGTCAATGCCGAGAGATTCTGCGATTTCAAGAGAATCCTTAAGCGCGAAGGAAACGCCTTCAAAAACCGCTTCGATCATCTGCGCTCTTGTCGTATCCATGCCGAGCCCGAAAAATGCGCCCCGGACGTTTGGATCATTATGCGGTGACCGCTCTCCCATAAGATACGGCAGGAAATATAGCGGATTATCTCCACGTCCTTTAATTTCTTGCTGTTCTCCCTGATAGTCCGTTGTTTTTAGAATATCCTCCAGCCACCACTTCAAGCAGGAAGCAGCGCTGAGCATACAACCCATCAGATGATATTTGCCATTCGCATGTCCGAAGGAATGGATGGCGTTGTTTTCACCAACCCGGAAGCGGTCACTTGCGATGAATACCGTTCCCGACGTTCCGATGGAAACGTTGCAGCTTCCATCTTCCACCGTTCCCGTTCCAATTGCCGCAGCAGCATTGTCTCCTGCTCCCGCTACAACCGCCACAGAGTCCGTAAGTCCCAGCTCGCCCGCAAACTCCGGTTTCAGGAAACCAGAAATTTCATAGCTTTCTTTGACCTCAGGCAGCATCTGCTCCTCAATTCCGCAGATTTCAATCATCTCTTTTGACCAGACGCGATTTTTTACATCCAACAAAAGCATCCCCGAGGCATCAGAAACGTCGGTCGTGAAAGCACCGGTAAGCTTATATACAAGATAATCCTTTGGAAGCATGATCTTTCGAATAGCCTGAAACTTCTCTGGTTCATGTTTCTGCATCCACAGTATTTTCGGTGCTGTGAAACCTGCAAATGCGATGTTTGCAGTAAAATCAGACAGTTTATCCGTACCAATTACGGTATTTAAGTACTCAGTTTCCTCTTCTGTTCGTCCGTCATTCCATAAAATAGCAGGTCGGATGACCTGATCACTCTCATCAAGCGCTACCAGTCCGTGCATCTGTCCGCCGATCCCGATGCCCTTGATTTGATTCTGATCTGCTTCTTCCGAAGCCAGCAGTTCCTTGAGGCCCGCCAAAGTCTGGCGGAGCCAATCCTCAGGATTTTGCTCCGACCAGCCCGGTTTCGGGTAGCTGACGGGATAATCTTTGGAAATGGAGGAAAGTATCGTCCCGTCAGCTTTCATGAGGAGAATTTTAACCGAAGAGGTTCCAAGATCTATTCCAATATATTGCATAGCACTTCTTCCTTTAACCAAACATTACTGTGTTCATGATGGCTTCCAGTTTTTCCTGACGTCCGCTTTCCGGAAGCGCAGGAGCGCCCATTTCTTCTGCATATGCCGACAGGCTTTCCAGTGTTGCTTTTCCGGCTCTGATCTCTGCGCCGATGCCGCTCTCAAAGCTGCTGTAGCGCTCCTTCAGGAAGCCGTCGATTCTGCCGTCTTCGATGATTTTTGAAGCCTTCAAAAGACCCAGGGCAAAAGCGTCCATTCCCAGTATGAATCCATAGAACATATCGTCATCAGTATAGCTGGGACGTCTGTCCTTGGCGTCGAAGTTCAGTCCTCCGGTGATTCCACCGGCTTTGAGTACTTCATACATGCAAAGTGTCGTTTCATATACGTTGGACGGGAACTGGTCTGTATCCCAGCCAAGCAGATTATCTCCCTGGTTGGCGTCGATGGAGCCCAGCATTCCGTTGATGGCTGCAATACGCAGATCATGTTGGAAGGTATGGCCAGCAAGAGTTGCATGGTTTGCTTCAATGTTCAGCTTGAAATCTTTATCAAGGCCGTACTGTCTCAGAAAGCCCACAGCTGTGGCCGCATCAAAGTCATACTGATGCTTCATGGGTTCTTTTGGTTTCGGTTCAATATAAAAGTCACCGGTGAAACCGATTTTTCTTCCGTATTCTACCGCCATTTTCATCAAACTTGCGATATTCTCTACTTCAAATTTCACATCTGTGTTGAGCAAGGTTTCATAGCCTTCTCTGCCGCCCCAGAAAACATAGCCTTTTCCGCCCAATTTAACGGTAAGATCCAACGCTTTCTTGATCTGAGCTGCTGCAAAACAGTAAATGTCCGCTGAGTTGGCGCTTCCTGCACCATTCATAAACCTTGGGTTGCTGAACAGATTTGCGGTTCCCCAAAGGCACTTGATATTTCTGCCCTTCATTTTTTCTGCCATGTAGTCAGAAATTTCATCCAGTCTTCTGTTTGTTTCCTTGATATCATCCGCTTCAGGAATCAGGTCTACATCGTGGAAGCAGAAGTACTCAATTCCAAGCTTTTCCATCATTTCAAATCCGGCATCCACCTTTGCTTTGGCATGATCCATGGTGCTCTTTTCTGCGCCGAAGGATTTGTCTGCGGTTTCATCTCCGAAAATATCCTTACCGGCGTTGCAGAGGTTGTGCCACCAAGCCATGGCGAAGGGAAGGTGTTCCTTCATTGGTTTTCCGAGAACGATCTGATCCGGATTGTAAAATTTGAAAGCAAGATCATTGTTGCTGCCCGGTCCCTCATACTGGATTTTTTTAATATTAAAATGCTCTGTCATAAGTCTTTCCTTTCTTTTCTAAGCCTTAACTTTTCTCTTGGAAATTACGTCGAACGCTACTGCAGCTACGAGTACAAAACCCTTAACTGCCTTCTGCCAGTTTGCGTCAATACCCAGAATGGACATTCCGTTGTTCAGTACGCCCATAAAGATCGCTCCAATCACGGATCCTCCTACGGTTCCTGTTCCGCCGTATGCGGAAGCTCCGCCGATGAAGCAGGCGCCGATGGCGTCCAGTTCATATCCGTCGCCAAGGCTTGGTGCTGAAGAATTGAATCTGGCGATACAGACGAGTGCAGCAACAGCACACAGGAAGCCCATGTTGGTGTAAGCAAAGAACATCATTTTCTTTGTATTGACTCCGGAAAGTCTGGTGGCTTTCTCATTGCCGCCCATCGCGTAAAGATATCTACCCGGCACGGTATTATTTGTAAAGTAGGCGTAAACCAGCACAACAATGGCGATCAGGATCAGCACTACCGGGAATCCTTTATAATTACCCAGCAGGTAAGCAAACGTCAGCATTACTGCACTGATGATGATCAGTTTTGTCAGCAGATACGGCATACTATCTACGGTATACCCTTTTTTGATTTTGCTTGCTCTTCCGGTAATCTCATAGGCGATATACGCGACGCATATGATTGCCGCCACTACCATGGTTACCGCCAGCAAAAACTCGGCACTGTCTGTTTTGGGAAGGAAGCTTGTGAAATATTTGAGATATTCATCCGGATACGGTGCCAGCGTCATTCCCTGGAGAATAACCTGGGCAATCCCTCGCCATAGCAGCATCCCTCCCAAGGTAACGATAAACGGCGGTATGCCCACGTAAGCAATGCAGTAAGCCTGTATTGCGCCAATACCTGTACCTACGAGAAGGCAAATGATAATTGCCAGATACACGTTAACGTGCATGTTGATGATCAGTGTTCCGGCCACTGCACCTGTGAGTGCTACAACGGCACCGATGGAAAGGTCGATGTTACCGCCCGTCAGAATACAAAGCAGCATTCCGGTAGCAAGAATAACGACATAGCTGTTTTGAGCGATGATGTTTGATACGTTTTGTGGTTTTAAGAGGGAACCCTTTCCGGCTGCAACAATCAGAACCTGGAACAGGATAACCACTACGATTAATGCAATCAGCATAGTATTCTTCTTAAGGAAGTCCTTAAATCTTTGCATTGTCATTGTCATTCTCC
>JAQSXD010000119.1 GCA_029266295.1 Bacillota bacterium
TACGGGATTATAGACAAGGTAATGAAATCCAGAGAGTAAGGGGGGGTGGCTTATGAGTAAATATGATGCTACAAAACAATTGAAATGCTCCTTTTGCGGAAAACCGCAGGATCAAGTCAGAAGACTTGTGGCAGGGCCGAACGTATACATCTGCGATGAATGCATTGAGCTTTGTCAGGACATTATAAAAGAAGAATTTGCAAGTTCCATTGATGATGTGGAACGCAGATCAGAAAAGTTTACGCTGCCCAAGCCAAAGGAAATCGCAAACATCCTGTCCGACTATGTGATCGATCAGAACGATGCGAAAAAAGCCTTGGCGGTAGCGGTATATAACCACTATAAGAGAGTGAACAGCTTAAACAAGCTGGACAATGACGGAATTGAGATTCAAAAGAGCAATATTGTCATGATAGGCCCTACGGGCTCAGGGAAAACGCTTCTGGCGCAGACCCTTGCGAAGATCCTTGACGTACCCTTTGCCATCGCCGATGCCACCGCTCTGACAGAGGCCGGCTATGTGGGTGAAGATGTTGAGAACATTCTCCTCAAGCTGATCCAAGCGGCGGATTATGATATTGAAAAGGCGCAGCGGGGCATCATCTATGTGGATGAAATCGACAAGATTGCCAGAAAATCAGAAAATCCGTCTATCACGAGAGATGTGAGCGGGGAAGGCGTGCAGCAGGCACTCCTCAAGATCCTGGAAGGAACCGTTGCCAGTGTTCCGCCTCAGGGAGGAAGAAAGCATCCCCATCAGGATTTCATCCAGTTTGATACCACCAATGTGCTCTTCATCTGCGGAGGTGCATTCGACGGTCTGGATAAAATCATACAGAGAAGAATCGGAGAAAAAACCATCGGTTTTAACGCTGATATTAAGGCGAACAAGATCGAGGCTTCCGAGATTTTGAAAAAGGTGCAGCCTGAGGATCTGCTGAAGTATGGGCTGATCCCAGAATTCATCGGCAGACTTCCAGTTATGGTTACACTGGAAGAGCTGACCAAGGAAGCGCTGGTTCGCATCATCAAGGAACCGAAAAATGCGATCTTGAAGCAGTATAAAAAGCTGTTCCAGATGGATGGTGTCGAGCTGGAAATCGAGGATGATGCCATAACTCGGGTAGCAGAAAAAGCAATTGAAAGAAAAACCGGTGCAAGAGGACTCAGAAGTATACTGGAGTATGTTATGACGGATATTATGTTCGAGCTTCCTTCAAGGGAAGACATAACGAAATGCATTATCACCAAGGGAACCATTGATTATAACACAGGGCCCGCTTTAGTACTTGTTGAGTCAAAACGAAACAAGAAGAGCGAGGAATCTGCATCGTAAGTCAGGCGGCGTTAATGCCGCCTTCTCTTTATAACAATATCGTCTGTTATTACTCGAAAACAATCATGTGGGTTATATGGGGATTAGAAGATACAGGAGGGTAATATGACTGAAGAAAAAATAAAGAAAACAAGAAAGAAAAAAATAGAAGAGCCAGAAGCAGCAGAACAGAAAGATGAAGTAGCGCTCAGCAGCATTGCGGACGAATTAGAGGACGAAATTGAAATCCTGGTGGATGAGGATGGCGTTAAGGATCATTCCATAAAGACCATGCCGATGATTCCGCTTAGAGGGTTGTCAATCTTTCCGTATATGGTGCTTCATTTTGATATTGGCAGAGAAAAATCCATCAGTGCGCTGGAAAAAGCAATGATGATGAACCAACTTGTATTTTTGTCTGCTCAGAAGGACGCGGAAACAGATCTGCCCACCCACGAGGATTTCTATAAGATAGGAACCATCGCAAAGATCAAGCAGATGCTCAAACTGCCGGGAGATGCAATCAGAGTCCTGGTGGAAGGAATCAGCAGAGGCGAGATCAGAGAAGTGGTTTTTGAAGTGCCCTACTTTAAATGTGCAGTGAAAAAGATTGAAGAGCGGGAGTTTGATGAACTACCCTCCCGAGTAGTGGCACTGATGCGTTCCGCCCTGGGCAATTTTGAAACCTATCTGGATTTAAATCCCAAGGTTTCCCAGGACATTTTCCCGTCAGTAGCTTCTGTAGATCAGCCGGGCAGGCTTGCAGACGTTATAACGTCTCATCTAGAAATCAAGACAGAAGAAAAACAGAGAATTTTGGAGGCTTTTGATCCTGAAGATCGCCTTGAAATCCTCAATGAAATATTAAATAAGGAAATCGAGATCCTGACCATTGAACAGGATATCAATATAAAAGTAAGAAGCCAAATCAACAAGACTCAGCGTGAATATTACCTGAAGGAGCAGATGCGTGCCATTCAGGAGGAGCTGGGATATGATGAGGCGATCGAAGACGAAATCGGTACCTGGATGGAGCAGCTCAAGAAGCTGAAACTTTCTCCGAAGGTAAATGAAAAAGTTGAAAAAGAGATTAAAAGACTGTCCAAAATACAGCCTTCCTCTGCTGAAGGCGGCGTCATCAGAACCTATATTGAATGGATTCTTGGTTTGCCGTGGAATAAAGCATCCAAGGGGAGCATCGACATCAAACTAGCTGAAAAAACACTCAATGAAGATCATTATGGGCTGGAGAAGGTGAAGGATCGTATCCTGGAATATCTTGCTGTAATGAAGCTTTCTAAGAGTATGAAGGGACCCATCCTGTGTTTGGTAGGGCCTCCGGGAGTCGGTAAGACCTCCGTGGCAAGATCCATTGCAAGAGCCGTTAACAGGGAATTTGTAAGAATGTCTCTGGGAGGCGTCAGAGATGAAGCCGAAATCAGAGGACACAGAAGAACTTATATCGGAGCGATCCCCGGCAGAGTTATGTCTGCGATCAAAGAGGCGGGCACCAACAATCCTGTATTCCTGTTTGATGAGGTTGATAAGATCGGTGCTGATTTTAGAGGAGACCCTGCTTCTGCACTGCTTGAGGTTCTGGATCCAGAGCAAAACAAGGAATTCGCTGATCACTATCTGGAAGTACCATTTGACCTTTCCAAGGTGATGTTTATTACTACGGCAAATACAACGGAGACCATTCCAAGACCATTGCTGGACAGAATGGAGGTCATCCATGTTCCCGGCTATACGGAAGAAGAAAAGGTGAAGATTGCTGAAAAGTATTTGGTTCCAAAGAAAACCAAGGAGCATGGTCTGAACGAGGAGAATATCACGATTTCGGAGAGCACCATCCGCAGCATCATCAATTATTATACAAGAGAATCCGGTGTGAGAAATCTGGAGCGTGAGGTTGCGAATCTCTGCAGAAAGGTTGCCAGAAAGATTGTGGAAGAGGATGCCACAAGACTCCGGATCACAGCAGGAAATATTGAATCCTATCTGGGAAAGAAGCGATATCGATATGATATTATCGAAGGAGAGAATGAAGTCGGCGTTACAACGGGTCTTGCGTGGACGATTGTGGGAGGCGATACACTGTTCATCGAAACCACTCTGATCCCAGGCAACGGCAAGCTGGTTCTTACCGGTCAGCTGGGAGAAGTAATGCAGGAGTCTGCTAAGGCAGGCGTCAGCTATATCAGGTCCATCGGAAAAGAATTGGGGATCAAAGAAGATTTCTATAAGGAAAATGATCTTCATATTCATATCCCGGAAGGGGCGACACCGAAAGACGGACCGTCGGCAGGCGTAACCATGTGTACCGCCATCATATCTACACTCACCAATACACCGGTGAGAAAGGATGTGGCCATGACCGGAGAAATTACACTGCGCGGTAAGGTTCTGCCGGTAGGAGGAATCCGTGAGAAAGTTCTTGCGGCTCACCGGGCAGGGATCAAGAAAGTTTTGCTGCCTGCGGATAATGAACGGGATATCGAAGAAATTCCCGCCAATGTAAGAAAGAAGCTTGAGTTTGTATTGATCCACGATGTAAAAGAAGCACTGGAACATGCACTGGTAAAAAATGATAACGAGGCCTCCGCACCCATGGAAGATTCGGATCATGAGAAAGAAGCAGAATGATTATAAGAAAAGCGGAGCTGGTGGCAACTGCGGTCAAAAAAAACCAGTACCCCGAAGATAATAAAAAAGAGATCGCCTTTGCCGGGCGCTCAAACGTAGGGAAATCTTCCCTGCTGAATTTGCTGGTGAACAGAAGGAATCTGGCGAGAGTCAGCGGAAGCCCCGGCAAGACAAGAACCATTAATTTTTATGAAATCAATGAGGAGTTCCGCATTGTGGATCTGCCTGGATACGGATATGCCAAGGTCTCCAAATCTGTGACAGAGAATTGGGGAGAAATGATCGAAGGATACCTTGCAGGCAGAGAAGGTCTTTTAAAGGTAGTACAGCTTGTTGATATCCGCCACACCCCATCCGCACAGGATGTGCAGATGTACCAGTGGCTCAGACATTACGGCTTTGACGGTATCGTTGTTGCAACAAAGGCTGATAAGATCTCCCGAAACGAAATGACAAAATGCATCAGTGAAATCAGGAAAACCTTGGGGCTTTCACCGGAAGATAAGGTCATCCCCGTATCGACGTTAAAGAGAACGGGTTATGATGAGCTGCTTGCGGAGTTGGATCGTCTCTTGGAGGAGGTTTAAAGGATATGCAATTTATATTCTTTCAGGTTCTGATGAGAAGGATTAAGGCAATCTGGCCGTTTTTAAAGGATAAAGGAGTACCGCTGCACAAGAAAATTATCATCGTAGCAGGGATCCTTTATCTGCTTTCGCCGATTGACCTAATTCCTGCACCCATTCTTATTTTCGGTGCCGTGGATGATATCGTTTTATGGACCTTTATCATCTGGTATTTCAAGGATGAGCTGGATAAGTACTGGGGAGGCGTTACCGGAGTGGTGAAGCCCAAACAGAAATTCAAAGGAAAGAACATAATTGATGATGTAGACTTTGAAGTTGAAAAAGAAGCAAAAAAGAAAGAGGAGCACAGTTAAAATGGAGAATCAAAGCACATTTGGAGAGGTCATGATCACCGAGGGGCAGCTGAAGCAGCGGATTAAGGAGCTAGGAAAGCAGATCTCTGAGGACTTTAAGGGTGAGGAAATTCTGGTCGTTTGCATCCTGAAGGGCGCGGTACTGTTTTTAAGTGATCTGATCAGAGAGATTACAGTGGATACCAAGATTGATTTCATGGCGGTTACAAGCTACGGGGCTTCCACAAAGAGTTCTGGAGTCGTACGGATCCTGAAAGATCTTGATACTGGTATAGAAGACCAGAACGTGATTATCGTCGAAGACATTATCGATTCTGGGATTACGCTTCACTATCTCAGGGATTACCTGCTGGGAAGAATGCCGAAGACATTGAAGATCTGTACCCTGCTGGACAAGCCCGAGCGCAGAGAAGCAGATATCAAGGCAGACTATACGGGATTTGAAGTGGAAAATAAATTTATTGTAGGCTATGGCCTGGATTATGATCAGAAATACAGAAACCTCCCATACATAACCTGTCTGGAAGGTTGCGAGATATAAAGCAGCGTTTCCCAATGAAAGGAGAACACAATGGGCTATCAAGCAGAAGTAGGATTATCCAACAAGCACCTACATCTCAAAAATGAGGACATTGAAACATTATTCGGAAAAGACCATGCATTGACTCCCACAAAGGACCTGAAGCAGCCGGGTCAGTTTGCCTGTGAAGAAAAGGTTGATATCATAGGGCCAAAGGGAACGCTGAAAGGCGTAAGGGTATTGGGCCCCGCACGTCCGGAAACACAGGTAGAGCTTGCAATGACCGATGCAAGAGCCATCGGTATTACAGCGCCGGTGAGAGAATCGGGAAAGCTTGCCGGAACGCCGGGTATTAAATTGGTTGGTCCAGCCGGAGAGGTGGAACTGGATTATGGTGCAATCGTAGCACTCAGACATATCCATTTGTCTCCTGCTCAGGCGCTTGAAGCCGGTGTTAAGGATAAAGATATTGTAAGTATTCAGTTTGGCGGAGAGAGAGGCGTTGTGTTCAACAATGTACTGGTTCGCTCCGGAGAAGGTCATGAGAGTGAGATTCATCTTGATACCGATGAGGGCAATGCGGCGGGGCTCAATAACGGCGCATTGGGAGAAATATTGAAATAGTTGGCCATAGGAAAGGATGCAGTGTGAAGACCTTTCATTACTATTTGAGCTGCCAACTTGGGCGGCGGAATGGAGATTAAAATGGAGAAGTTAAACCGATATTTTGATCATACCGTACTGAAACCAGAAGCGACGGAAGCGGATGTGACAAAGCTCTGCAAAGAAGCAAAAGAGTATGAATTTTTCGCTGTTTGCGTAAATTCCTGCTACGTACCCCTTGCAAAAAAGCTACTGGAAGGGACTGATGTTCAGGTTGCGGCAGTGGTAGGCTTTCCTCTGGGGGCTTGCTGTACGGAAGCCAAGGTCTTTGAAACGGAATGGGCTTGCAGAGAAGGCGCAAAGGAAATTGATATGGTGATCCATGTAGGAGCACTGAAGGAAAAGCGTTTTGACTATATTAAGGAAGATATTACAGATGTCGTGGCAGCGGCAATGGAATTTGACGCGATCGTAAAGGTCATTCTTGAAACCTGTCTACTGACCGATGAAGAAATTGTCAAGGCTTGTGAACTCGCCAAAGAAGCGGGAGCCGCCTTTGTGAAAACCTCGACGGGATTTTCCAAGGACGGAGCTACGGCACATCACGTAGCATTGATGAAGAAAACGGTGGGTGATGAACTACAGGTCAAGGCCTCCGGTGGAATCAGAGATCTCGCAAAGACCCTTGCAATGATTGAAGCCGGTGCTGACCGGATTGGTGCCAGCGCATCGGTTGAGATTTACAAGGAAAGTCTCAACTAAAAAGAACAGTTCCTATGCAATAAATGAAGCGCCTGTCATGGACATTCTCTGGTAGACCTCCCGCTGCGCGGTAGGCCTTTTGTGAGAATCTCCATGTCACGGCGCTTTTTTGGCTTGCGTGCCCGGGTATATGGGGATAAAATAAAAATTGCTGAATTATGGATTATGAGGGAATGCCTTGAAAGATCAATTTGAATGTAACATAAGAAATTATAAAATCGAAGTACAGAAAAACAGAAAAGTCTATAATCTCATTGGTTATATTAAATTAGGGCTTTTTATCCTGTTTGCTGTTTGTGTTTGCCGCGCAGCAGCAGGGGACGGCGACATTGTCTTATGGGCAGGGGCAGTGATGTTACTTGTCACACAGATCGCGGCATGGAGCTACCATTTCATCCTCAACAATAAAATTGATCGCGCTCAAGTGATGATAGGAATAAACCAAAGACATTTGGATCGCATCGACGGAAGATGGACGGAGTTTTCAGATACAGGAGGGGACTTTTCCCGCGGGGAGCATCCCTACGGAAGAGATCTGGATATTATAGGACAATCATCGCTTTTTCAGTTTCTCAGTACAGCGCATACCTGGTACGGTCGAAGTACATTCGCTTCCGACCTCCTTCATGCAGAGTATTCCAAGGAAGAATTGATCAAGCGGCAGGCATCGGTTGGAGAGCTTTCAGAAAATGCCGCATTGGCAGATGAACTGGAGTATCACTTCTCAAAAATCGGAAGTGATTCCCAAGCAGAAGATTTGGTCAAGGAGCTCAGCAGCTTTGAACCATTTCTTAGGAGCGGGTGGAGTAAGTCCTTTCTGTCATACCTTCCATTGGTTACAATCCCCCTGCTCTTACTGGTGTTACTCATCCAATCAGAATCACTCTATCTTGCAGGCTTTATGATTGTATCTGTACAAGCTGTTCTGTGGATCATGGGAGTATCCGTCTGCTCCCGCTATGTCAAACGTGTCGGCAGGCTGCCGTTTCATCTGAATGCTTATTATAAGGTGCTCAAGCTGATCAAAATGGGGACCTTTGAGTCAGAAGAACTCAATCGGATCCAAACGAAATTAACCGGCGGCAGTAATTCCGCGGTACAGGCGATCAGAGATCTGGAAAGTATATCAAATCGAGTAAGTGTCCGTGGAACTCCTATTGTATACTTTCTTTTAAATGTTCTGTTGCTTTGGGATTTCCGATGCGCCTTCAGCCTTGAGAAATGGAAACGCACCTATTCTCCTTACTGTGAAAGCTGGTTTCGCGCCATGGGAGAGGTTGAAAGCCTTTTAAGTCTTGCAACAATGGTAAGAGTGTGCGGGCACAGCTGCTTTCCGAGTTTTTCTGATGAACGGGGCATGGGTGCTTTTGAACTGGGACATCCCCTGATCAATGACAGTGTGAGAGTGACCAATCATCTGACGCTAGATGATAATATCATCATCATTTCAGGTTCCAATATGTCGGGAAAAACAACCTATCTCAGAACTGCGGGAATCAATCTCGTACTTGCCAGAGCTGGGGGGCCCGTATGCGCAAGGGAGATGACGTTCTCGAATCTGCACATTGTTACGTCAATGCGTGTCGCTGATGATCTGAAGGAGGGTATTTCCACTTTTTACGCGGAGATGAAACGAATTAAGAAAATATTGGATTCAGCCGAAACGGATGACAGTACCCTGTTTCTCATTGATGAAATTTTTCGAGGAACAAATTCAGTTGACCGATTAATGGGGGCAAAAGCAGTCCTTGTCAAGCTGAATGAATACCGTACCATCGGGATGATTACGTCCCATGACCTTGAACTTTGTGAGTTGGAGGGTGCACATTCCAGAATCATAAACTGTAACTTTTCGGAAGAGTATCATGATGGACAGATCCTGTTTGATTACAAGCGAAAAGAAGGCAGGTCTCAAACCACCAATGGGAAGTTTCTGATGGAGCAGCTGGGAATCTTAACATAAGAGAGAACGCGGTCAATAGCAATGAGTGTGATTATAATGAAATCATCCTTGATGCATTCTTACCATTATTATGATGCCATTGAAGTAGCAAAAAGATAAAAAAGTCTGTCAGAGGATGCAGTTTCGCTAACCTCAATGACAGACTTTTTCTTTACTCATAACGCAATGCTTCGACGGAATTTTATTCGTAACGCAGTGCTTCGATAGGATCCAGCTTTGCGGCTTTTCTTGCAGGATATAGTCCGAAGAAAACGCCCACAATTGCGGAAAAGCCGACCGCAAGAAAGATCACGGATGGTTGAATTACAACTGAGATATGGGCGAAACTCATTCCTATCGCAGCAATACCGACACCCAGACCGGTTCCGATGATTCCTCCGATGGCGGAGATGATCATGGATTCGATGAGAAACTGCATTAATATATCACTTGTGCGTGCTCCCAGTGATTTTCGTATCCCGATTTCTCTGGTACGTTCCGTAACGGATACAAGCATGATATTCATGA
>JAQSXD010000120.1 GCA_029266295.1 Bacillota bacterium
GAAAAGGGCGGTACCGTCTTGATGGGACCCATGCGCTACATATGTGCCAAGACCAGCTGGGATAACCTGTCGGAAATTGAGAAGATGGGTATGGAAGTAAGAGATGCCCAAGATGAGTTTCAGGACGCTCCCTTCCGGGATGAAAACAGCAAACTGCTCTTTGCTTATGACTATTACACAAGAACCAGTATCCGGCTGTTCGGCGGGAACTATTACAAACCCACGCTGGCAAAGGAGCTGGACCGATTGGGGATTCTGCGGCTTGAGCGGATCATGTCAACGAAGCTGCTCTATACAGAGGAGAATGGAGTCCGCAGGGTAAACGGAGCAATGGGCCTGCACATGCAGACAGGAGAGCTGTTTGTTTTTAAAGCAAAAACCGTAGTTGTTGCTACTGGGGGCGTGTACGGAATGTGGAATTATCGCAATGATGTACTCGGAGCAAACTGCGAATTTCCCGATCCAAATGGAGCAGGAGATGGGCACGCCATGGTCTGGGAAATCGGAGCAGAGGTTGCCATGATGGAACGTGCTGGCAGCAAGGGCTCTGCTGGGCATATCCACGGTCAGCCGTCTTACGGCGGTGTAAGCGCATATAACACCCACTATCCATGTACCATCGTGGATGCAGACGGAAAAGAAATTCCATGGGAGGATCATGAGGGCAATCTCATTGAAACCGTTGAAGAGAGAAGTTTGCCCAGAGGCGGCGCGCCGTTTCTGACCGACTTCGGAAACAACCCTTTGACAGAACAATATACCTTGGTAAAGGATTTGCCGCAAAGAATCCGCAAGGGAGAATATAAACTTCCGCTTTACATGGACCTTCCTGCGATGCCGGAGTACGAACGGCGAGCAATTTGGGGTTTGATGGTGGGTAACGAAGGAAAGTCCTTACTGCCCATCTACAACAAATACTCCAAGGCAGGCTTTGACCCCAATCAGGATCTCATGCAGGCCTGCATGATTTCACCTGAGAAATATTCCTCCGGGAACGAACCGTGGTGGACGGGAGAGCCGTTTCAAACCGACAGAGACTCCGGAATGTTCGGAGGTGCCGGCGGGTTCCTCGTTGACTGGAATCTGAAATCCACCAATATTGACGGTCTTTACGGAGCGGGATACCCCATCATGGCCCACGGCTGTTCGGAAGCATCCACCTCAGGCCGGTATGCAGGCAGAAAAGCGGCAGAGGCTGCAAAGACGCTTGACGCAGCGGCACCGCTTGACAGCAATCAGATCGCAGCGGAGAAGGAACGGATCTACGCACCGCTTTACCGGACAGAGACTTCCATCGGCTGGCGTGAGCTTCAAGCAGGTCTGAATCGTATCATGCAGGATTACCTTGCAGATTATAAATCCGAAGAGACCATAGAAATCGGACTTTTCTGGCTGAAATCTCTGCGAGAGACGGAAAATGAAAAGGTCTACGTTAGAAATCCCCACGAACTGGCACGCTATATGGAAGTGCAGTCCCGGTTTGTCGTTGCGGAAATGTATTTTGAAGCATGTCTGAAGCGGCTTGCGCATCACGGCAGAAGTTATTTTGAAACCATGCGGAGCCCCTGGGAGCCGAAGCACTGGGAGTCTTTGCAGGTGCAAAAGAAGGTAAACGATGAAATCATAACGGAATACTGGCCGCCTTACTATGAACTGGAGGCGCCCTACTCACCGGACTACAGGGAGAATTTCTACAGGTTCAATCCGGATTACGATCAGAAATATAAAGCAAAGGATGATGAAAAATGGCAAAGTTTGATGCAATATTAACACCGAACCCGGTTCTTCCAAATCATGTGATCAAAATTGATCCGGCAAAATGTATTGCCTGTTATCAATGTGCACAGATTTGCAGATGCAATGTACTGATGGAGAACCCGGAGAAGGGTCAGCCTCCCGTTCTGGTTTACCCGGAAGAATGCTGGCATTGTGCCGTATGTACGGAAAATTGTCCCACCGGGGCGATAGAATTTGATCATCCAATCAATCAGAAAATCACCTGGAAGCGAAAAGCTACGGGAGAGCTGTTTCGCATCGGAATGAAAAATGCGCCTGCTCCTTATCAAAAAAGGGCCTGCGGGGATCGGAATGTTTATCTGGAAGACGCCGTGGAAATCGAAATGACGGCAGCAGAGGCAACCAAAATCAGCAGATATGTAGTCAAGGCCCGTCTGGAAAAGAGGGATCAGGACATCCCGCGGTATGAGCCGGGTAATTTCTGTAACGTTAAAGTAGGGGACAATACCTACCGGGGATACTCCTTCGGAAATGCGTATAACGGGCGATGGATTGAGCTTTACATCGATATTTTCCCCGGCGGGCCCGGGTCCCGCTTCTTTGACGCGCTGACAACGGGGGTAGTGGTTCAGGTTTCCATGCCCTACGGCAAATTTATTTACAAGTCAAGAACAACACCGGTTCTTTTGATCGGCAGCGTAACCGGCATTTCTCCTTTGAAAGCACTGCTGGAAAAAGAATTGAAGGAGATTCGGTCAGGAAGAAAAATTGAGCTTCTGTTTCAGGTTTGGGACGTTGAGGACGTGTTTTTGGCAGAGTACTTCGACTGGCTTGCGGCGGAACACGAAAACTTTACCTGGCGGATGATTTATGCGAACCCCAAATGTACGAATGAGGGCAGCGGTGCAGGGGGAATCAACGCGTATATTGAAAGCGCTCCTTTTATCACAAAGGATATGGATGTCTATATGTGCGGGTCAAAAGCCTTGGTCAAATCAGCCGAAGCACTTCTGCTTGCAAGAGGCGTTTTCTGGCGCAACATTTTTTATGAAAGCTTCCTAGCGTAATATAAAAAATTCATTCGGGAGGATAACAATGAAACATTTTTTCAGAAAAGCAGCGTCGTTCCTTATTTTGATTCTTGCATTCACCGGAGCGCTTGGTTATGCTTCTGCCGGCGCGGATACAAAGGTCACGATTGATGGAAAGCCCTTCAGTGACAGCGCGGTTATCATAAACGGTACAGTTCTTGTCTCCATGGACGGCTTAGAAAAGGCAATGGAGCTTGAGGCGGTCTTTGACAGTCAGACGCAAAGTGCAGTCCTGAAAAAGAATCACACCGCAGTCCAGTTCATCATGCAAAAACTGGAATACAAGGTCAATGGGAACAGCCGCATGCTTAAGGGCTCAACGCCTACGCTCCTGAGCGGCACTCCGATGCTTCCTCTTAGAGCGGTTGCAGAGGCTTATGGCGGAACCGTCACATGGACGCCGGAAACAAAAACTGCAGTGGTTCACTTCCAGAAAGCTGATGCACTACCCACACTATCAGCCCCAAAGGTTGAACCTGTTGACGGCTTTCAGGTGGTCACCATCGGAACCTCCGGCCCGCCCCTATCGCCAACCTCCACCTGGTCGTCCACACTGGTCCAGTATCAGGATAAATTATTTCTTGTAGACTGCGGCGGCGGTGCCACCTATGGGTTGCTCAATGCGGGAATTGCACCGTCACTCGTCAAAAATATGCTTTTTACCCATCATCATGCCGATCATGATACGGATTATTTCACCTTTGCCATAGGCGGATGGAATGGTCCTACCGGAAGAAGAGCTTTGAATCTTGTGGGACCTGCTGGTACAATGGAATTGCATGAGATCATGATGGATTATTACAAGGAGGATCTGCAGTACCGGATACAGTATTCCTTACCACCCCAGGGGATTGCAAAAAATGTTTTTATTAAAGAACTCAATGGCCCTGAAACCTTCACTTTGGATGGTGTCTCAATAAGCACAGCAGAAATGACCCATACGATCGACACCTTTGCATATCGGTTTGATGCAGGGGGGCAGTCCGTTGTGGTATCGGGAGATACCACCTATGATGCAGATTTGGCCAAATTGGCAAAGAATGCGGATATTCTGGTGATTGATGCCCATATTCCGCTGACCGGGGCAACTGTAATTCCAGTTATGCCGCAGATACCTGAACTGGCTGCACCCGAGGGATTCACAACTTTTAAGATAGAACAGGAGCCGGATCTTTCCTCCTCAGGGGCATCTTTGACCAGGGCCCATGCAACCATGGAAGAGGTTGCTAAGATGGCAAAGGATGCAGGCGTAAAAAAGTTAATTCTTACCCATCTGCCGCCTTCAGGGCTGAAACAGGGGGAAGTGGAAGAATTTTTTAAAGCCTCGGGGTTTGAAGGCACTGTAATTGTAGGTAAGACTCTGGGGAAATATACCGTAAAATAAAAGGACTTAAAAAATGCGGAGAAAATCGCAAGCAAAACGGCGATTCTCTCCGTTTTTGCTTGCAAGTAAGAAAATAAATCTCTGCCGGCTACTTTAATGATTGCTGGAATGGTTTTGTGGAATAATGATACTAATACTATTTTCAATTAAATATAAAGACAACGATGTTGTCTTTAAGCGAAAAGATCATTAGGAAGTGGGGATGAGAATGAATAGAGATGATGAAGAAATCAGAGCTGCAGGCTGGCGGTTTGACAACAGCTATAAAAGGCTGCCAGTAATATTTTATACCGAGACAGATCCGACACCGGTGAAGATACCCGGACTTGTGATTTTCAATCATGATCTTACCAAGGAACTCGGACTTGATTCAGAGGCACTGCAGAGCCAGGAGGGCGTTGCGGTTCTTGCGGGGAACCACCTTGCAGAAGGCGCATCGCCAATCGCTCAGGCTTACGCCGGCCACCAATTTGGACATTTTACCATGCTTGGGGACGGAAGAGCAGTGCTTCTTGGAGAGCACGTTACGTTGGCGGGACACCGGCTTGATATTCAGCTGAAGGGTTCAGGCCGCACGCGATACTCCAGAGGAGGGGATGGAAGGGCTGCCCTTGGCCCCATGCTTAGGGAATACCTGATCAGTGAAGCCATGCACGGACTTGGCATTCCCACAACCAGAAGTCTTGCAGTGGTTTCTACGGGAGAGCCGGTATACCGGGAGTCTCCGCTGCCCGGTGCGGTATTGACCAGAGCAGCAGCCAGTCATATTCGAGTGGGAACCTTTCAGTTTGCGGCAAGATGGGCGAAGCATGAAGAACTGAAGGCGCTGGCCGATTATACCTGGGAACGGCACTTTAAAAACGCCGAGGCAGAGGATAACCGTTATTTGTCCTTGCTGAGGGAAGTGGTCTCTCGTCAGGCAGAGCTCATTGCCAAATGGCAGCTTGTAGGGTTTATCCACGGTGTAATGAATACAGACAACATGGCCGTCAGCGGTGAAACCATCGATTATGGACCATGTGCTTTTATGGATGCCTATGATCCTGCAACGGTATTCAGCTCCATCGATGCACAAGGACGGTATGCCTATGGAAATCAGCCTGCCATTGCAAAGTGGAACCTCACGCGGTTTGCTGAGACGCTGCTGCCCCTCATCAGCAGTGAGCAGGAAATTGCTAAGCAGCAGGCCATGAATATTCTCGAAGATTTTGAACCGAAATTCCGAAGCAAATGGCTATCCGGGATGCGGGGCAAGCTTGGATTGATTGGGGAGGAAACGGAAGATGAGCATCTGATTGGCAACCTTCTTTCTATGATGAAGGAGAAAAAGGCCGATTTTACCAACACCTTCAGAGCATTAACGCTGGAACATTACGAAAGGCTCCCCATGAACGGTACCGCGGAGTTTGAGGCTTGGAAAAAGCGCTGGGCGGAGAGGCTGGAACGCAATGAAGCAGCCAACCGGGATTCGGAGAAAAACAAAGGAACGGCAGGAGAAACCAGTTCTGCCGGAGATCAAAAGAACATGAAAGCGGCTGTGAAGGAGCTGATGCGAAAAAATAATCCCTCCGTCATTCCCCGAAACCACAGGGTGGAAGATGCGTTGAAGGCGGCGTCCGAAATTGGAGACTTAAAACCATTGCAGGAACTTTTGGATGCGCTGAAAGACCCCTTTGCCTATTCGCCCGTGCAAGAGGAATATTCTGTAGTTCCGGAACCCTCAGGATGCAAATACCAAACATTTTGCGGAACTTGAAGAAGACCTTACGAAACCACCGATAAATAATACTTGTTTTTTTCATGGGCATCATCTATAATAGGGATAGTTTTATAAAAGTGTTTTACAAAACATTCGGTCATATCCTTTGAAAAGAGCAAATAAAATGAAAAGAACAACAGCAACAACAACAGACTTAAAACTGATCAACCGAAATAAGGTGTATCAGTATATCTACGAGCAGGATAAAGTATCAAAGCAGGATCTTGTGGCTGCACTGGGACTGAGCCTTCCCACCGTAAGCCAGAATCTGACCGAGCTTTTTGATATGGGACTCTTGTGCTATTCCGGTACCTTCGAATCCAGTGGCGGTAGGAAAGCGAAGAAGATTTCCGTGATCTCCGATGCCAGAATGGTCATCGGTGTAGAAATTAAAATGACACATATTAACCTTTTGGATATTGATTTAAAAGGGAATCCCTCTTCTATTAAGCGTCTTGAAATTGCATTTGAAGCCAGTGACCGGTACGGAGAACTGCTGGCGGCGGAGATCGACCGCTATGTGGAGGAACGGTCCCTCGATCCTGAAATCATACTGGGTGTAGGAATTTCCATTCCCGGTGTACTGAGCGAAGACAAAGGGCAGATTATAAACGCGCCTACCTTGAAAGCCCGATATGTGCCCATTGAGTCCTTGACGAAGTTTATCAAATATGATACGTACATTGAAAATGACGCGAACGCCAGTGCTTTCGCAGAGCAGAACAGCAGAAAGGATCTGACGACACTGGCATTTCTAAGCGTATCGGAAGGCGTAGGGGGAGCGCTGATTTATAATGGTTCCGCCTATATCGGCATGAACAATCGGGGTGCGGAATTCGGTCATATGTCCGTGGTGAGTCGGGAAGGAAAGCCGTGCGCCTGCGGGAAAAAAGGCTGTCTTGAGGCTTATATTTCCACATCGGTTTTGGCTTGTGATAAAGATCAGACTGTGGATGTTTTTTTTGAAAAATTAAAGGAGGGCGACGATGGCTGCGCGGAACTTTGGAATGATTATTTGTCGTTCCTTTGCATGGGAATTAACAATATCCGCACCATTTTCGACTGTAATATTATTTTAGGAGGCACGCTTGCAAGATACCTTGGGGATTCCTTTGATGACATCAAAGAGCGATTGGTAAAAATCGCTGTCTTTGATAGTACGGCGGATTATCTCCATCTGAGCAATTACAGATCTAATGCCAGCGGCATCGGAACTGCTCTGCATTTTGCGGTCCGGTTTATCAAATCAGTATAGTAAGGAAACGCTGATTAATTCCGTGCGCACATCTGATCGGCTAATTTTTCGCTTGGCGGTGTCAAAAATCCTCGCAATAGCACCGCTATTGCTGCGTTTTTTTCTTGCCAATCGAAAAATTTCCTCGACCATCTGCGCACACTCCATTAAATCAGCGCTTCCAAAAGCAATCATCGAAGACGATATCGACAAATCATCGCGGTACATTTCGTTTCTAGCACCGGTAGTTTATAATAATTTTTCGGTTTAGGGAGAAGAATGAAACGTAGGATCTGTTCTGGTACTGTCTTCTTTTTTTTGGGACAAATTATAACAAGTACTGCCGTCGGAAATTTGGGTGTATTAGCGAAAACGCTCAAATTTCAACGAAATTAGTCGATAGCCTCCGCTCTGGTAACGGAAAGAATCAAACGAGCAGGATGCTAACTTGATACAAAGATTTCTCAAAATTTTATCATTCTGCGCAGCCATTGAAAATCAATGCCGTAGCGAAAAACAGATTAAAAAAGTGAAGATGACATTAAAAAAACACTGTTGACATGAATAATTCACGATGCTATCATTAAACCAACTTTTAGAAAACTGTTTTTCAAAAGTTATTTAAGAAACTGGTAAAAGAAAAGGAGAGAGAAAATGAAAAAACTGATTGCCTTATTAATGGTTCTTGCCCTTGTTCTTTCATTGGCGGCCTGTGGCGGCGGAGAAAAGCCCGCTCCAGAAGATGGCGCTACTGATGAAGCAGCTATGATCGGTGTAAGCATGCCGACACAGAGCCTTCAGCGTTGGAACCAGGACGGATCAAACATGAAAGCCAAGCTTGAAGAAGCCGGCTACAAAGTTGACCTCCAATACGGCGGCGACAATGACATCCCGACTCAGGTAGCCCAGATTGAAAATATGATCACTGAAGGCTGCAAAGTTCTGGTAATCGCAGCCATCGACGGATCCTCTCTGACCGAAGTTCTGAAACAGGCCAAGGAACAGAATATTCCAGTTGTTGCTTATGACAGACTGATCATGAACAGTGACGCTGTATCCTACTATGCTACGTTCGACAACTATCAGGTTGGCGTAATGCAGGGCCAGTACATCGAGACCGCTCTGGATCTTAAGAACCAGAAAGGTCCCTTCAACGTAGAACTCTTCACCGGTGACCCAGCTGACAATAACGCAACCTTCTTCTTTAACGGAGCTATGAGCGTTCTACAGCCTTACATCGACAGCGGCGTTGTGGTAGTACCTTCCGGACAGACAACACAGGCTCAGGTCTCCACCCAGGATTGGAAAACAGAAAACGCACAGTCCCGTATGGAAAACCTCATCACTTCCAACGGATACAGCCCCAAGGGCAAGAAGCTGGACGCTGTAATGTGCTCCAACGACTCAACCGCACTGGGAGCAGTAAATGCACTGGTTTCCGCAGGTTACACCAAGGATGATATGCCTATCGTTACTGGTCAGGACTGCGACAAACCAAACGTAAAGAACATGTTACAGGGACTCCAGAGCATGTCCGTATTCAAGGATACCCGTACTCTGGCCGACAAAGTTGTTGGAATGGTTGACTCTATCGTAAAAGGCAGCGAGCCTGATATCAATGATAAAGAAACTTATGACAACGGCACCGGAGTTATCCCATCCTACCTCTGTGCACCAGTTGTTGGAACAATTGACAATTACAAAGAACTGCTGATCGACAGCGGATATTACAAGGAATCTGATATTCAGTAAGCTAAAACAACAATGGATTCTGGCGGGCGGCGGCAAACCGCCTGCCATTTTTATCAAAATAGCGTGCTTCCGGCCATTCACTCGGCATTATTTTATTCTAATTACAATCTTAACCGGATAGTACACTAGCTTTTAGGGAGGATTTTTCGTGGCGAATATATTGCTGGAAATGAAGAATATCACCAAGACCTTTCCCGGGGTCAAGGCACTTGACAATGTGAACCTTGCAGTGGAAGAGGGTGAGATTCACGCACTG
>JAQSXD010000121.1 GCA_029266295.1 Bacillota bacterium
AGACGAGTTTATCAGAGGAAATCTGCGTTTGGTTTTAAGCGTAATACAGCGTTTTAGTAATAGAGGAGAAAATCCGGATGATTTGTTTCAGGTCGGTTGTATCGGCCTGATCAAGGCACTGGATAATTTCGATACATCCCACAATGTTCGGTTTTCAACCTACGCGGTTCCGATGATCGTGGGAGAAATTAGAAGATATTTAAGAGACAATAACTCCATTCGGGTAAGCCGTTCCCTGCGGGATACGGCATATAAAGCACTGCAGTCCAAGGAACGACTTTCCAGAGAACTGCAGCGCGAACCCACCATTATGGAGATTGCAAAAGATCTTGAACTGCCCAGAGAAGAGGTCGTTCTCGCGCTGGATTCCATTCAGGATCCCATATCACTGTTTGAACCCGTGTTCCATGACGAGGGAGATGCAATCTACGTGATGGATCAGGTCAAGGATACGAAAAATACAGACGAAAAATGGATGGAGAATATCTCCCTGAAGGAAGCGTTAAAAAAGCTTACCAGCAGGGAAAAGCACATTCTGACCATGCGTTTCTTTGAAGGTAAGACCCAGATGGAGGTGGCCGATGAAATCGGCATCAGCCAGGCTCAGGTCAGCAGGCTGGAGAAAAACGCATTGAAATATATGAGGAAGTATGTTTAGCATCGTGTCATTGCATACCGATCGGACACATATGTTATAAAAGAGTTGAATTGAGTATTTGAACGGAATGTCGAAGCTTCTTTCGTGCACCTGACTGTCTGAAAACACTGACGGTACAGGTGCATTCTTTCTTTTGATCATAAATCTCAGAATTCAAGAAAATCCATATCTTGAAACAAAAATTGGATTGACACACTGGTTGGAACGTGATAAATTAACTGCAATATCATATTAATCATATATGAATATCATGAATTAATTGACCGAAAGAATCGGAGATCAGTTAGGGTGAAAAATTTAGGAGGTTTATTATGAAAAACAGAATCGTTACAGGTCTTTTCTTTCTCGCTACGGGTCTTTTGATCTCACTGGGGCCTACGTATCTTTTCAAGGTTTGCGAAACCATGGGAGATGACTTTATGAAATGCCATTGGACAGCGAGAGCCGAAATCGGAATTGGGCTCCTCCTAGCTGTATTCGGTGTCATTTCCATCGCGGTTTCTTCAGTACATATCAGGCTGGGACTTCATATGGGAGCCGGATTAACTGCGATTTTGGCAGCGTCATTACCAACGGTTTTGATCGGGGTATGCGCCATGCCGGGCATGAATTGTCACGCCATTGCAGCCCCGTCTATTTTGGTCATTAGTCTGCTTGTCATCGTCGTCTCCATCCTTAACAGTATCTATCTCCTTCGTCAAAGCAAAAAAAGCATTCAGGATTTTGATCGGAAAAGCAACGAAGCATCAAGCAGGGAGGAACAATGAGTCAGCAGGAGCAAAGTCCAAAGGGGAGCAAAAAAAAACTCGGAATTATTACCATCGCCTGCTGCAACCTGAAAAAGAAAGCGGTTCGTACATCTTGTCTCATGGGATTGGTGGCGGTTTTGTCGTTTACACTCTTTTCGGGCTTGATTCTCACTACAAGTCTCAGAGGAGGTATGGAAAGTATGCGACAGCGTCTGGGCGCGGATTTTATGGTGGTTCCAGACGGAAATCAGGCAAAGTTTGAAGGCGCTCTCTTAAGGGGGGAACCGGGTACCTTCTATTTTGGTAGAGATACGACGAAGATTCTTTCAGATATTGAAGGGATTATCAAAACAACGCCACAGTTCTTCATCACGTCCCTTTCCACAGACTGTTGTTCCTACCAGGTTCAGCTCATTGGGTATGAACCGAAAACAGATTTTGTAATTGCTCCATGGATTTCCGGTCAGCTGAAAAAGGATTTGGAAAAAGGGGAGCTGGTGGTTGGCTCCAAACTGGAGCATCAAGTGGGGGACACACTCAAATTTTTCGGTCGTGAGTATGTGGTTGCTGGACGGTTACAGGAAACAGGATTGGGTTTTGATACCTCTGTATTCATGAATTTTGATACGGCAGAGAACGTTCTGGATGATGCGAAGATTAAAGGAATTCACTATCGATTCAACAAGGGGGACTCTATTTCTGCCGTCATGGTCAAAGCAGAAGAAGGTTATGATGTGTCAGCGATCAATAATGCCATCGTAGACCGGCTTAGAGAAGCGGGCATCAAGGCGGATGTGGTGGCATCCAGGACAATTGTGACCACTGCATCAGATCATATCAATCAATTCATCTTCTATGTTAAGGTTTTCTCCGTGATGCTATGGGTATTGGCTGTGGTTCTTCTTTCCGTTGTATTTACCTTCTCTGTTCATGAGAGAAAAAAAGAGATCGCAGTGCTCAGAATCCTGGGCGCAACGAAAGGAAAGCTGCTGCAGCTCATTTTCGGGGAGGCTGCCCTCATCGGTACAGGGGGAGCTCTGGTCGGGCTGAGCCTGGCATTTCTTGTACTCTTTCCCTTCAGCACTTTGATTTCGCTGACGCTGAATCTGCCCTTTGTGCTGCCGCCACCCCAAAGAATTGCATTCCTTGCTATGTTGAGTTTTCTGCTCACCGGCGCAGCAGGACCTGCTGCATCGGTATCTTCGGCATACCGCATTGTGAAAAACGAGATTCAAGCAACGATGAGAGAGGGGGAATAGGGATGCTTCTTGAGGTAAATCAGCTGACAAGAGAATACAAAAGGGGCAGGGAAGCCTTTCGGGCTGTAGATGAGGTAAGCTTTACCATGGCGGATGGAGAATTTGTCTCCATCCGGGGGCGGTCGGGCAGTGGGAAGAGTACCCTGTTGAATCTCATTACAGGTCTTTTACAGCCCACAGGAGGGTCGGTTTTCCTGGATGGCGAAAATATTTTTGAGCTGGACGATCGGAACTATTCCTACCTAAGGAACTCAAAGCTGGGTTATGTTTCTCAGGTCCAGAGTGCCCTGTCAAATCTGACCGTAATGGATAATGTAAGACTGCCATTTTTTTTAAGCAAGAGAGACGGGGAGCCTTCTGAGCGGGCGGCTGCTCTTTTGGAGCAGGTCGGAATCGCCCACCTTGCAAAGGCGTATCCCGCACAGCTTTCCGGCGGGGAGCTGAAACGAGTAGCCATTGCACGAGCGTTGATCCTCTCGCCAGAGCTTTTGATTGCCGATGAACCGACTTGTGATCTGGACCTTCAGACAACGAAGGAGGTATTGGAATTCCTTGCATCAGTGGCCCAAAGGGGAACTGCTGTACTGATGGTAACCCATGAAGCGGATGCTTCAGAATACTGCAACAGAACCCTTTTTATGGAGTCAGGAAAATTAGTGCACATTGCCTCTGGAAATCCATCCGGCATTTTCTGCTCAGCTATTTAGAAAAGTTGCACGAACTGAAAAAAGTTAAAAAAGAGTGTTGACAGATTCGATATTCCATGTTAAATTTATAGCATATTATTCATATGGAATTACTATGATTGACCGAAAAAATCAGAGATCAAGTAAGAATGCCGGCATGTGCCGCTCTCTTGCTTGATTTTTTTTTCGAAATAAATGATTGAAAAGGAGTGTACTGAATTATGAATGTGAAACGTGTCTCAAACTTTTTCAAGGCGGCAGCGATTGTTCTGTCCCTGACCGTGACTTTGACTGCTTGCGGTGCAAAGTCGAATACCGGAGCTGGTTCTTCTGCTCCAGATACGCAAGAGCCGCAGTTTAAGTACGGAAAGATTGATATCCCCGGCAAGGATGGTGCTCTTTGCGGTGCTCCCATCTACATAGCCTTAGAAAATGGTTTCTTTGCGGAGGAGGGCTTTGATGTCAACCTGATTTCTGCCGATACGGAAACCAGAAAAATCGGCTTAAACAACGGTAATATTCCCATTGTAAACGGAGATTTTCAATTCTTCCCATCCATTGAGGAAGGAGTCAAGGTAAAGGTGGTTGACGGTCTGCACGATGGTTGTATCAAGTTTGTCGTTGCCAAGGATTCCCCTATTTCCGGGGTAGATGACCTGAAGGGCAAGAAAATCGCTGTCGATGAAATTGGCGGAACACCTCACCAGGTTGCCAGCGTATGGCTCGAAAAAGCAGGTATATCAGCTCGTCAGGAGGACAATGAGGTTACCTTCCTGCCATATTCCGATGGAAATCTGGAGCTTGAGGCGGTACGAAACGGTGATGCAGACGTGGCAGCGTTGTGGGATCCGCTGGGTTCCATTGCAGAGGAATCGGGGGAATTCAAACTGATCTTTGATCTTTCAACAGACCCGACCTTCGCAGGAAAATACTGCTGCTTCCTCTATGCCTCCGAGAAAGTGCTGAAGGATGATCCCGAAAAAGTTGCCGCAATCCTTCGTGCCTATAATAAGGCGCAGGCATGGATCGCTGCAAACCCGGAAGAAACCGTTGAAATAATTGCAGATAAAAAATATTCGGCAATCGAAGACAAAGATCTTGCTGTCAGACTGATCAAAAGCTATGCATATCCGTCAACTGAGGAACAGGCTGCGGGAACCAATGTAAGAGAGGATGTCCTTTACTTTGTACAGGAACTTAAGAGCATTGGATATCTGAAAACCAACGATGCAGAGGCATTCACAGACCAGATCTATTATGACGTAAAATCAAAATAGAAAAGAAGGAACGATCTCAGGAGGATACCAAGTGAGCATCAATTTATTAAAAAACAGTTCGATCTTAGCGCCCTCATTGAAACGGGGGCGCCCGTCCCTAAATAAGATACCGTCCCAGCATAACATCTTAAACATACGTAATCTGCGCCCAGCCCTGCATAATATCTCAAATACACGTTATCTGCTCAGTATACTTTTCACAGTTTCCGGATTGCTTCTTGCACAGCTGGCAAATTGGTATTTCCCTCAGCTTGCGGAATCGGAAATCAAAATATATGAGATCAATTTGTTTGAGGCAGCTCTTTTCAAACTGAATATAATGGGGGCATACAGCATCGTACTGTTCGCTATGATCTTTATTTATCTTGTAATTGGGGTATATTCGTATTTCGATCCTGATCGGCGCATCGAATATATTCAACGTGCCCCGTTTCGTTTTGTCAGCGGGATTGGGCTGGCGCTCTGGGACATTCTTGGCACAAAGACCTTGCTGCTGCCCCAGCCCTTCTTTCCGGGGCCCTCAAGAATACTCGAAGCACTTTTGATGGAAGGCGGATTTATCTTTGAGAATACGTTGTACTCTTTAAGACTATTTACAGCGGGTTTTGTATCAGGCGTGGTGATCGGCGTGGTCACCGGTATTTTAATCGGCTGGTTTCCCAAGATATATTACTGGGTCTATCCCGTATTAAAAATCACCGGAGTGATTCCTGCTGTGGCATGGATGCCCTTCGCACTGACCTTGTTTCCTACACCATTTCTGGCGGCAACCTTCCTCATCGTCATATCGGCGTGGTTCCCAGTTGCGTTTTTAACCGCACAGGGCATTGCAAGCACGCAGAAGGTTTACTATGAAGTTGCAAAGACGCTGGGAGCACGAACCTCGTTTCTCGTGTTCCGGGTTGCGATCCCCAATGCAATGCCCCACATCTTTACGGGAATTTCTACAGCCAATGCCTATGCATTCACCACGCTGGTCATTTCGGAAATGATGGGCCAGCCGGGAGGTCTGGGCTATTACATCAATGCATCAAGAGTCTGGTCCGCATATTACAAGGTGTTTGCTGCGATTATCATCATGGCAATCCTGTTTTCCTTGATCATGTGGGGAATTGGCGTGATCCAAAGATGGGCTTTGCGATGGCAGAGAGGGCTTGTGAAATGAGAGAATTAATTGAAATTCAGAATGTTTTTCGCACGTATGTTGACGATAAGGAGAATCAGGTAGAAGCGCTGTTTGATATAAATCTTTCCGTAAGGGAGGGAGAATTCATCAGCATTATCGGACCGTCAGGCTGCGGGAAAACCACGCTGTTGAGGCTCCTGGCCGGCCTTGATGCGCCCACCTCCGGAGCCCTCTCCATCAACAGACATGAGATAAAATCGCCGGACCCGGAACGAGGATATGTCTTCCAGCAGGGAAGCCTCTTTCCGTGGCTCACTGTGGAAAAGAACATCGCATCGGGCCTGAAAGCCAGAGGAGTATATCAGAAACAAAAACAAGATATTTCCCATTATATCCAATTGATAGGCTTAGCGGGATTTGAAAAGTCATATCCCCATCAGATCTCCGGCGGAATGGCACAGCGGGTAGCCATTGCAAGGGCGCTGATCAACAGGCCCGCAGCATTACTGCTCGACGAGCCCATGGGAGCACTGGATTCTTTCACCAGAGCAGATTTGCAGGAAAAGCTTCTCGAGCTTTGGAAGAAGAACAATACAACAATGATGCTGGTAACCCATGATGTAGACGAGGCAATATTTTTAAGCGACCGCATCGTCATTATGACACCCAGGCCGGGAAAGATCAGCGAAATCCTCAAGATTGATCTGCCAAGGCCTAGGGACAGAGCCGGAATCGACTTTGCCGGAATCAGAAGCAGTATTCTTGAAAAACTGCATCTTGCCAGTACCCGGCAGCCGCCGGAGTATGAGATATAAATTGCATTCCCAACTCTTTCTCATATATGGAATCCGGGGCAGGCTTTGTACCTCTTCGGATTCCATAACAACAGTAGATAGGATCATAATTTGCGAAAAAAAAGTCGTCTGACCCATTGACAAAGAAAGCCGGAAGTGATAAATTTAATTAAAATTCATAACATATAATTCATATAGAAATAGTATGATAATAAAATAATTATTCCGATTCAGAAGCGGGAGGGAATTCCTATGAAGGGGAAAAAGAAGGATGAGTACATTGAATTCTTAATTAAACTTCTCAAAGAAATTGAAAACGGCTCAATCTCCATCGTGAAACAGGACGGCGTGGTTTTGAATATTATTGCTAAGGAATCGTAGGTAGCGCTAATTTACGGGAGGTGATGTGTATGGAAGAGAAAAAACCGGTTAAAAAAGCGATTTCAGAAGAAAATCTAAAGCGATTGTTTGCATACATAGACAGCATTCAGTTTGGGACCGTTACACTAATCATTCAAAATGGTGAAGTGGTTCAGATTGAGAAGATGGAAAAGTTCAAATTAAGATGATGAAATTATTAAAAATAAAATTAAGATGATGAAATTATAAAAATAATAAATTGAGATGATTGACCGTAAGAACGGAGAGCAAGCTCAGCAATGCGGCGCAGAGGCGCTGGCATTCATTGGCTTGCTTTTTTTATTTCTGCGGGATTTATGCAGGAAATATCGCAAAGAGCGATATTGACGGTATTACAGAAAGGAAGGGAGATCATTCCATGACAGACAAAACAAGAACACTTGGGTTTGACACCCGTAAGGTCCGTGCCGGATATCGATCAGAGGATCACAATTATGCGGTTGCTGTTCCAATCTATCAGACTGCATCCTACGATCTGGGTTCTGTGGAGCGGGGACGAAGATTATTTCAGCTGGAAGAGGTGGGCAGCATCTATACCAGAATCGGATCACCCACGGCAGCAATCTTAGAAGAACGGGTTGCACAGCTGGACGGAGGAACCGCTGCCATCGCGCTTGCTTCCGGTATGGCAGCAATCTCTTACACCCTTTTGCAGCTTACGGAAGGCGGCGGAAGAGTGCTGTCTCTGCCTAATCTTTACGGAGGGACCATTGATAGCTTTTTGAGAGTATTTCCTTCCCTGGGAGTCAAAATCGACTACCCTGAAGATATCCACGATCCGGCATCCTATGAGGCTGCCATCACCCCGGATACGAAGCTGATCTTTATTGAAAGCATATCCAATCCAAATGCGGAACTCTTTGATATCGAAGAGATTGCGGAGGTTGCCCATAAGCACGGGATCCCCCTTGTAGTGGATAACACTTTTGCAACGCCATACCTGTTCAATCCCTTCGATTACGGAGCGGATCTTGTGATCTACTCTGCGACAAAGGCGCTGAATGGACACGGCAATACCATCGCTGGTGTTATCGTGGAAAACAGTAAATTCAACTGGGCAAGCGGCAAATATCCACAGTTTGAAGAAAAGCTTCACGTTCTCAGAACCGTGAGCGGGGAAGCGAGATCCTTCCTAGAGGCGGCGCCGGGCGCGGTATTCACTACAAGAATTCGTTTAAATTACCTGAACCATCTTGGGGCAGCGTTAAGCCCATTTGATGCATTTCTCATTTTGCAGGGAATTGAAACACTGTCTGAGAGGGTTTCCAAACAGGTGAGCAGTGCAAAAAAACTCATTGAATATCTTGAGACAAAGAAGGAGGTTCATTGGGTGAAACATCCGGAGGCGAAAGACAGTCCCTACAAAGAATTGGCTGCCCGTTATTTCCCCAAAGGAACGGGATCGATCTTCACCTTCGGTTATGGAAAAACAAAGGAACAGAGAGATCAATTCATTGATGCTTTAGAGCTATTTTCCTTTCATGCCAACGTGGGAGATGCGAGGTCCATCCTGATCAACTCACCGGAAACAACCCATGGGGAGCTGAATGAAAAGCAGCAGGCTTTGGCGGATATTTCAACCGATACACTGCGAATTTCTGTGGGTCTTGAAGACCCTGAGGACTTACTTGCTGATCTGGAAAGAGCTTTTCAAATCGCAGCAGAAGCATAAAGAAGACCATACTCTTGCGCCTGAAGAAAGGGCGGGGAGCAGGAATTCAAAGGCAAAAGAGCAATAGGTCATGCCGGAGACGGAACAGGGCAACAGGTCATGCCAAAAAAAGGAGAAAAGAGATGGGAAAAAAGTTAAAACAAATTGCGATATACGGAAAAGGAGGAATTGGGAAATCCACCACAACTTCCAATATCAGCGCAGCGCTTTCGGATATGGGTTATAAGGTGATGCAGTTCGGCTGCGATCCCAAAGCGGATTCCACCAATACGCTGAGAGACGGTACCTATATCCCTACGGTACTGGATCTTTTGAGAGAAAAGGGAACGGTGGACGCCCATGACGCAATCTTTCAGGGATATAACGGAATCTACTGTGTGGAAGCAGGAGGCCCGGCTCCGGGCGTGGGCTGCGCAGGCCGCGGCATTACCACTGCGGTTCAACTACTGAAACAGCAGAAAATATTTGACGAACTGGATCTGGATTATGTGATTTACGACGTTTTGGGTGATGTGGTTTGCGGCGGCTTTGCGGTACCCATCAGAGAAGGAATC
>JAQSXD010000122.1 GCA_029266295.1 Bacillota bacterium
CAGCGTCGTGGAAATACCATAAAAAAGGTACTTCAGGCCATACCCGGCAGCGCTTAACCCAGACCAAATCAATATTTTTTCAAGATCCGGTGCGCCGCTATAAAAGAGTATAATCATCTGATAGACGTATAAGTAAGGAATCAATCCTCCTGCAACACTTAAAACCGCAAAGAAAATAGATAGTAAAAACTTAATTCTGCAGTCCTGTGCGAAATAAAAGATCGTAGGAAAGGTACCACGTTGCTTTTTCATAATTTAACCTCCGAACAACAAGTTTGAAATGGCTTTTAGTTAGTTATTTCTAACCTCGCCTTATCATACTGCTACCTTCGGGGCTTCGCCACTCCGTTTCTAAGGGCAGGACTCCATTCGGACATTTTTTTCGTTGCTGATTTCCTCCCCTGTTCTGCGGTATTCGGATGGAGTCATACCGATTACTGATTTGAATGCCGCCGAAAATTTGCTGGCATTGTCATAGCCAAGCTTCAGCGCGATAGAGGTGATGCTTTCTTCTGTCCTTCTTAGCATAACAGCCGCAGTATTCATTCGATACGCTTTCATATACGCATAAATTGAGCTCCCATAGACACCTTTAAAGCATCTCTTCATGGAAGTAATAGGGAATAGAAATCGCTCCGACAGCTCTTCCAGCGTATAATACCGCTGGGGCTCTCCGGTGATCAGCTCCATGATTGCCCTGGCTTTCTCCACCTGGGATTTGTAGAAATACGGTCTCTCATTGCTGTTTTCCGGTACCTCTAGCGTCCTCAGAAAAAGAAGGAGTTCCAGCACTTTAATTTTGAAAAAAATATTTCGTACCGGCTCAGCTACACAGTACAGTTCGGAAAAGATATGATCCACTGCACCGGCCCGCATGATAAACGGCCGTCTTCCTGCACAGAATTTTTTACTGAGCGCTCTAAGATCCACATCAAAGCCCTCCAAAACCCCCGCAAGGGATTCTGCCGCTTCTTCTATACAGAAGGATATGGTAATTCCATGATAGTGCCGTAAAGGGAACCGAAACATTCTCTGATGATGATCTCTGGAATTGAGCTGCAAGTCTCCTGCCTCCGTATACAGAAAACTCCCGTCTTCCAGCTCCCACTCCAGCCTTCCTTCTCTGCAATGATCGATGCAAAAGATCTCCGTGCCAGGCCGGAAATAAGACATGCAGCAGTCAATGTGAAAGTCGTTAAAAAGGAGATTAATCCCCGGGTAAATCTCGTAGGCGGTCATCATTCCTTCTCCGGTGGAGTCCTGCAGTTTGTACACCGTACAGTTTGAATCTTTGCAAAGTAAAGTTACATTCTCTCCCAGATCGGCAGATTCATATAACGACATGCCAGGCTCCTTTCATTACGCTTTTGGTTAGTATTAACTAACCAAATCTTTTAAGAAAAACGCCATTGGCGTTCTTCTTAAAAGATAATTTAAAACAGAGACTCTTTCTACTCCATTCGGTCGAAATCACTCCATTTAGCTACGAAGTTTATCATCTGTATTGGCAATCAAATTAGATTTCCCATCCGCTTGACTGGGACTGGATCGTCCAAAGCTTATGATAAAGCCCTTTTTGTCCAAGCAGCTGCTTATGGGTTCCTTTCTCTGCAATTCTTCCATCCTCCATGACGATGATTTGTTCCGCATTTTGGATGGTTTTTAAACGGTGCGCAATGACGATTACGGTTCTTCCGGAAATCAGCTCTCCGATCGCCCTCTGAACCTCGACCTCATTTTCAGGGTCCAGGGACGCGGTGGCCTCGTCAAGCAGAACCACCGGCGCGTCCTTCAACATTGCTCTGGCAATAGAAACACGTTGCTTCTCTCCGCCGGACAGGGTGCAGCCCCCTTCTCCCACCATAGTATCAAAGCCCTTGGGCAGCTTCATGATAAAATCGTAGCAGCACGCTTTCTTCGCTGCAGCAATGAGTTCATTGTCCGTAGCATTTTCTTTACCAAAACGGATATTGTTTCCGATGGTATCCTGAAACAGATAAACATCCTGAAATACCATGGAAATCTTTTGCATCATTTTTTCGGGGTCCAGTTCTGCCTCGTTCATCCCGCCAAAGAGGATCTTCCCCTTACTTGGATCATAAAATCTGGCACAAAGTTTGAGGATTGTACTTTTTCCGCTGCCGGAAGGCCCCACCAGTGCAGTCATGGTTCCCTGCTTCATTGTGATAGACACATCATGGAGTACCTCTTTTTCACCATATCCAAAGGAGACATTCCGAAATTCAATATCCGTGCCGTTGGCCGGTTCTTTGGTGCCTTTCATTTCCGGCTCCTTCATCAGATTCAAGATGCGTTCACCGGCGCGTTCATCATAGCGCAGTTCCGCAAATTTCATCAGTGCCGATGTCAGAGGGTCGTATACCCGTGAGCCGATGACAAGAAACATGGCAAAGGTAAACACGTCAAGCTCTCCGCCCACCAGAAGATAAGACCCGGTGAGCACCATGAAAGTCAGCCCGGCGCGAATCAGCGTAATGGTCAGTAACAATACTGGCCCGGTCAGCGCTTCATAACGGATGCTCTCCTTCATCTGTCTTCGAAAGGAAGTCTCCAGCCGCTCAAACTTTTCTCCAACCATATTATAGGCCTTCATAACGCGGATTCCCAAAAGGTATTCCTGAAGCCGGTTTCCGGCATCCCGCTTTGACTTCATCTGCCTGTCAGCCATTCGTTTATTGACTTTATTGTTTAGCCAGAGAATCAGAATTGCTACAGGCATTGCGATGAACATAGCCACCGCCATTTTCCAATCGACGAAAAGCAGCCCCACAAAGGCAAGCAGCGGCATGACCAGTGCTCCGAAAAGCTGAGGGACGATGTGGGATATCGCAGTTTCAACAAGTGTGAAGTCTCCCATCATCATGTTGGCAAGATCTCCCGGGTCTCGGCTGGTGATATAGCCCAGAGGCAGCTTGCGAAGATGCTCGGCCAGATCTGCCCTCCCGGAAGCGGAAATATCATAAGCATCACGATAGCTGCTTCGATAAGCGGGTTTTTCGGCAAAAAACATAACGATCATATACGCGAAAAGGATCGCAATGAGCATCCACAGTCTTTTCGTATCCAATCCAGTTTCAGGTTCGGCAAAGGATGTAAAAATAATTCTCACCGTCTCAATTGAGATCATAAAAGGTATAATATTGACCAGGTTAGAAAGCAGGGTGAACCCAATGGGTTTGATCAGCCGCTTTGGCATTCCTACTGTAATATTTCGAATCAAACTCATGCTTTTATCCCTCCTATGCTCAGGGTCCAGTCATATGCACTGGTGTATGCGTTCCACATTCTCTGGTACAGACCTTCCTTAGCGGTCAATTCCTCGTGGCGGCCTATCTGATTGATTTTTCCGTTATCCAAAACGATGATCTGATCTGCGTTCTTAATAGAAGAAAGTCTGTGGGCGATCATGATTACGGTTTTATTGCGGATCAGCTCCTTCAGGGCCAGCTGCATCTTATATTCGTTCTCCGGATCGGCGAAGGCTGTTGCCTCATCCAGCACCAGGATTGGTGCGTTCTTCAGAATTGCTCTGGCAACGGAAACCCGCTGCTCCTCACCGCCGGAAAGGAAGACACCTCCCTCTCCGATTAGGGTTTGATACCCATCGGGAAGGTTCTGAATAAAGTCATGGCACTGAGCTGCTCTGGCTGCTGCATAGACCTCCTCCTCTGTGGCCTCTGGATTTCCTACCCTGATATTCTCAAACAGTGTGTCATAAAACAGAAAGGTATCCTGAAATACGAAGGCGACGGTGTTCATCAGGTCTTCTACCCTGATCTCCCGGATGTCTGCTCCGCCAATCTTTATCCGCCCTTGATTCACATCAAAAAATCTTGGAATCAGATTTGCGACTGTTGACTTTCCGCTTCCCGAAGGACCTACCAAAGCAGTAATCTGTCCCCCCCTTGCAGTGAAGCTGATTTCCGACAGCGCTTCTACCCTCGTTGCCTCCTCCTTGTTTTCATATCCAAAGCTTACGTTTTCAAACGTTACATCGAATCCCTGGGGCCTCCGGGGCGCAGCAGCTTCCCGTACCGGCTCCTCTCTGTAAATCTGATCAAGCCTGCTGACGCCTTCGAAGATCTCTCTCGTGCCCGATGCCAGCATTGTGAATTTAAAGAGGGGGGCAGAAGCTCCCGGCACCATGATAATAAAGAAAAGATATACCAGAGCGAACGCAGTATTTTGCGAATCATTGCTTAGAATCAGCAGTCCAATCGGTAAAATGAAGGTCAGGAAGGAATTCAAAACAACAGTAAAGATCGCCATTCCATTTTCAAACCGGTCACAGTATCGTACCGCCCAATCTCGATACTCGTACAACTCGTTGTTAAACTGCTTGAAGGAATGAACCGTCTGACCGAAAATTTTCACCACCGGAATTCCTCTGACATATTGAATCGCGGATGCGTGAATCCGCTCCAGAGAATCAAAGTAGGCTTTCATCGTACCCTCTGCACCTTTTCCAAACATCATTGATGCCTGCATGATCATGCTGAGAATAAAGGCAAGGACTACTACCGCGGCCATCCAGCCGTTCAGACAGAAAAAAACAGCAAACATAAGGACAACGGTGGCTCCGGCCCCAACCAGATCAGGAATCGTATGTGCGATAAACAGTTCTACCTTATCGACATCCTGTTCAAGATTTTTCTTGACCTTCCCTGTGGCAGTGCTGTTCAAATATCCAAGGGGCAGCTTCCCGATATGGCGTGCCAGCCCCATCTTAATCCCGTATAAAATCCGGAATGCCGCGACGTGAGAAAAAATAATGGATGCGTACAGCAGCAGCAAACCTGCCAGAAGACCCAACAGCGCAATCCAGCCCCAGCGGATCATAAATTGGCTGTCAACTGCAGAAAGATCCGATGCGTTCTTCAGCAGCTCCCCAAGGATCTGATATACCGACAGAAACGGCACCAGCATTCCCGCTGCGCTTCCGGCAGACAAAATACCGGAAATAATCAGCAAGCCCTTCTTTTCTCCCGCAATTTCAAATAGCCTGGATAGATCATTTTTTTTCTTTTTCTTTTGCTCCATAAAAATGCTCCTTTCAAAACCGGGCTTTTAAAACAAAAGACCGGTTAGAATCATCTAACTGGTCTTATTATAAAGGGATTTATTTTTATTCTCTACTCCGCCAAGTCTGTTTTGCTCCAATCAGACGGGAAATATTTTCACATTGACTTTTCAGCCGGAAGACCTTCCCTAATCCCAAGGTTGTCCCTGCGGTACTCCAAGGGGCAGGCCCCCATAACAGCCTTAAACGCGGACGCAAACTTACTGGAATTCAAATACCCCACCTGTACTGCTACCTGGGAAATATTTAATCTGGTCCGGCGGAGCATTACGGCAGCAGCCTGCATGCGATAGGTTCTAAGATAGGAATAAATCGTTGTTCCGTAAACACCTTTAAAGCAGCGTTTCATAGCAGTGAGCGGAATGTCAAAGCGACTTGAAAGCTCCTCCAGAGTAATATGCCGATCCAGATTTTCTGTCATATATTCTTTGATGCCCTTAATTACCGCAACCTGACTCCTATGAAAATATTGCTTCTGACCCATGTGGGCGGTACTGTCCACGGTGCTCAGAAACAAAAGCAGCTCCAAAACCTTCAGCTTATAATAGCCCTTTCGGATCTGTTCCGGCACTCGATAAAGCTCGAAAAAAATATGTTCAACGGATTCTGTGGATCTCATGATAAAGCAGCGGTCACAGCCGCAAAGACGGTCTCTTATGTCATAAAGATCAATTGAGATATCATTCAGCAATCCGGACAGTGAACAAGCCGCCTGCGCGAGATCGATTACGACAGAAATGCCGTGGTAATGCTCCAGAGGAAAGGTAGAATGAAGTGTCCTGTTGCCAATCATATTGACAGATAAGTCTCCTTCCTCAAGGTATACGCAAGCTCCATCGGGGAAATCGCACTCAAAGCGACCCTGCCTGCAGTGATTGATTTCCATGATATCTCGATAAATTCTCGGACCTTGAAAACACTCTCCCGTATGAAAATCATTGTAGATCAGCTCTACGCCCGGGAACACCTCATAAGAGGTCATACTTCCGTCGCTTCCGTCTGCCATCCGATAGACCGCACAGCCATCCTCCTGAGAAACCACCTCAATCACAGACCCATACAGCTCTTTTTCCTTTGATAGAATACTCATGATTGATCCCCCTGTTCCAAGAGAACCTCCTGGGATGGCTTTACTCCGCGAAAACAGACGATAGAGCCTGTATTCCATAGCTCAACCTGGCGGTAGTGCTTATTCAGCTGATCCAGCAACTCCTTTTTTGCCATAAAAGGAGGAGTGAAGTACCCTTTTGGAACATAGAGGTGATTGATGAACCAGTCGGTTCTCCGATTTTCTCCTTTTATATAAAAGCAGCCAATGAAGCATCCTCCCGGCTTTATCACCCTTATGATCTCCTGAAAAGCCGCTTCCTTATTAGGAAAGGCGTGAAACCCGTTCATGGACAATACGATATCAAAAGAATCCTCTTCAAACGGAAGCGCTCCCACATCACCCCGGAGACATTTAATATTTCCAATACCCTCCTCCGTAAACTTTTTTTGCGCAGCAGTCATCATCTCCGTGGAATAATCGAGACATACAATTTGTGCATCCTTTAAACCCTTGTATTTCGGAGCGGTAAACAGCGCAGTTCCTACCGGAACATCCAGCAGGCTGCCGTTGAAATCATCCGGGATCCACTTTAAAAGCTTGTTTGTATAAACTGTGTCCGGAAACCCCCATACCAGCTTGCACGCCAGTAAGGACCATAAGCGATCTGTTGATAGAAGGTGATCATATAACCCGGCTCCCTTTTGATACCGCTTATAAATAATTTCTTTTCGATCCATTTAAAACACTCCCCCAT
Source organism: Bacillota bacterium (assembly GCA_029266295.1). Classification (GTDB taxonomy): domain Bacteria; phylum Bacillota; class Clostridia; order Peptostreptococcales; family Anaerovoracaceae; genus Anoxybacterium. Next base: position 6,907 of record JAQSXD010000122.1, read on the forward strand.
TAATCTGTCTTCGCCGCTGCTACATAGGTCAGTAAAAAGATTACAGTCCGCCAAAGGTTAGCTATGCCTAACTTATATATTTTTATCATATCACCATTAACATTTATTGTCAACGGAGCATTGGTCTGTCTATTGCTTGCGCTCCCTACAATAAAAATAAACTTGACTTGAAAAAACTTAAAGCTTCCTTTATTATAGAAGCATGACGATAAAATGAAATCGGGGGTGATAAAATGGAGATGCATGAATCAGGGGAAAACTACCTTGAAACAATCCTGATGCTCAAAGAACGTATGGGACAAGTCCGTTCCATCGATATCGCCAATGAGATGGGTTTTACGAAGCCCAGCATCAGTGTGGCTATGAAGAAGCTCAGAGAAAACGGTTATATCGAAGTGGATGAAGAAGGATACATTACGTTAAAAGATGACGGATATGAAATCGCTACCCGAATTTATGAGCGCCACAAAACTGTGGCTCAGCTTTTGATGCTGCTCGGAGTAAATGAAGAAACCGCTTTAGATGACGCGTGCCGCATGGAGCATGACATCAGTGAGGAAAGTTATCAGAGTTTAAAGAAGCACTATGAGTTGCTCATAAAAAGTCAGGCCTAAATTATAGATTCGATCGAAGATTTGAAGCAGCAGCTGCACATCTGTTATTTGACAGGTTCATTAGACTTCCTTGGATTCGAAGTGGGACTACCCGCTCGAAAACAAGGAAGTTTTTTTATTGAAAAAAGGAGCGGCAGTAAACTGCAAATCCGAACCCACTCCCTATAAGGGTTCGGTTCGGATTTGTAGTTGCGTAAGCCATATATGCTGTTAGTAAATTGCATCTTTATCCTGCTTTTCAGGGCAGTTCCTTTCGGTAAACCGCAGGCATGATATATTTATACTTGGACTCCTCCCGGTTTAGGGACTCCGAGTGTCCGATAAACAGGTATCCGCCGGGTTCCGTCATATCATAAAATTTATTGATCAGATCTTTTTTGGTGTCAGAATCAAAATAGATCATTACATTTCTGCAAAAAATGGCATGAAACTTTCTCTTGAATGGGAAGTTCCGCTCCATGAGGTTGAACTTTCTGAAAATCACTTCACTTCGAACCCGTTCCGTAACGATGCTGCTTTCAGAATCTATTTTCTTGAAATAGTTCAGCCGCCATTCAGGAGGCAGCGCTGCGATTCTGTCTGTGTTGTAAACGGCTGCTTTTGCGATATCCAGCACTTCATTGGAAATATCAGTAGCCAGGATTTTTGCGTCCCACCACATTTTTTCCTTGCCGAGAAATTCGTCTACCACCATGGCCAGCGTGTATGGCTCCTCCCCGCTGGAGCAGCCCGCACTCCAGATGCGAAGGTCCTTATCATACACGGTATATTTTAAATAGGGCAGGACATGGTTTTTAAAATATAGAAAATGGTCTGCCTCCCTCATAAAGAAGGTATGGTTTGTCGTGATCTTATCAATAAGCGTCACAGCCGCATCGCCGCTTCGGTCCGAAACGATATAATCGTAGTACTCGGAGAAGCTGCCAAAATTGTTCTGGACTAAGACATTCTGAAGACGTCCGGTAACCAGCGCCTCCTTTTCTTCCTTTAGGTGAATTCCATAATTCTTCTTGATAAATGCTGCCAGCTGCTGAAATTCTTTTTTTGTTATGGAGATCATTCTTTCACTCGCCTTTAGGGATTTGAGAAGGAGGGTTCTCCTCCCTCTCTGCCGATTTATATCAAACACATCGTTTTGGTCTTTGTTTTATCCTGTTTTATAATTATTTGAAAACAGGATTTGAAGTTATGGTGATTGCTACGTCCTTAAGCCTTGTTAATACTTACCAAACTCAAAATCGCTCAGGGAAATGGTCTTTTCCTTCTGCACAGCGACCGGAGCCTCATCTATCTGGACGTCTCCATTCTTCTTTTCGGACATGCTCTCAATCATTTTCAATACTTCGGGATCAATCGATGCCAGTCTGTTGTAGCCGCTGCTTCTCTTTTTCAGATTAAACTTGCCGACCATTTCCTTCAGGAAGGAGGCCTGACTGGATAACTCTTCACTAGCAGCGGCACTTTCTTCTGAAGTCGCTGAGTTTGTCTGAACAACCTGAGAGACAAGCATAATTCCCTGATTCACCTGTCCGATTCCGGTTGCCTGTTCGTTGGATGCTACTGCGATATCCTTAATCAGTGTCGCAACCTTGTCGATATCATCAACAATCTTATTGAGGGCACCTGCAGTTTCTCTTGCAATCTTCGTTCCGTCTTCTGACTTTTTA